>JAJYZU010000076.1 GCA_021799755.1 Thermoplasmata archaeon | reverse complement strand
AGACCCTGATAAAGGCTCTCGAAAATACATACGGTAAAAAGGGGATGATTCACAGCGACGTGGAAGAACTCTGTGATTTTGTTCTTTCATTCTTCGGCTACGAAGACTACGTGCTCGACAATGTCCTATCTGCCCCTGAAAGGGACGTTTTCTACAACCTTGAGGAATATGGATTCCTCGAGACACACAGGGAAGAGGTCAACATAGTCAGGGGTAAGCCATGGAGAATTAACCAGTGGACATACAAGAAAGGAAATATCTACAAAGCCGCGGAGGCAGTATACGAGGAAGAGCCAGAGCAAAACATCTACGATGAGATTTTCAAGGAAATGAACAGTTGAGCGTGGAGTGAACGAATCATCGCGCCGATCTGGCACCCGGTCTTGAAATGCCCCCCTTCGCGCTGATTATGACTGTTGAGACAACGATGAGCACACCCCCTACAATCTGGAATCCAGCCAGTCTTGTTCCAAGCAGAATAACTGTTGCTGCAACTGCACTGAGCGGTTCAAAAACAGATAGGATGCTTGCACTTGACGGACTTATATGCCTCAGGCTTCCGATATACAGCATGAAAGGCAATGCGGTGCCCAGCAAGATGACGAAAATAACCAGTGAGACAGAAACAGCATTGATGCTGAAGCCGGAAACGCTCCACGGGTAATATATGGGCATCAGCACAAGCGATCCGAAGATCATTCCCAGTCCGGTTACGAGGAATGTGTTGAACCTGCCTATGAGTCTATATGGATATACAGTATAGAAAGCGGCGGCAAGCGCTGATCCGATTCCCCAGTATATGGCCAGATAGGAGACCTTGATGCCAGTAATACTTCCGTCGGTAAGCAGGAGGAAGAGCCCACTCATTGCTACCAGCACCGAGACTAGTTCGAATGCATAGACCCGTTTCGATCCGGTCAGCACGAGCCACACCATGATAAAAAATGGGGCGACATACTGCAATAGAGTGGCTGTTCCGGCGTTGCTGTAATCTATTGTCATGAAATACGCCAGTTGGACGGCAAGCAATCCGGCTATTCCGAAGATAACAATGGACAGTACATCCTTCCACCCCATGTTTCTCAAAGCTGGGTTAGGTGGCAGAAGAAGACGGTAAATCATAAGCAACAGAACTCCAGAAAAAAGCATGCGAATTTCCACCAGCCATACCGGTTGGAAGCCGTAGCTGTGGAAAAGATCCTGGGCTGCTGTACCCGAGAGCCCCCAGAGCGATGCGCCCACGATAACCATGATATAGCCCCTCGTTTGGGATTCCATGTTCAGCTACCTCTGGATGGCATTGAAAAGTTAACCTGTCTGGAAAGCAGCCTGTTTTGTCTCATTTTTTTCTTCTAAGGTTTTTAATGAACAGTGCAGCACCGATTCCACCCATCAACAGTGCCGTGCCTGTCTTGGGGCTGTCAAACAATATATGCTGAAACGGCTTCTTATATGGGTCAAAGTTATCGACGTGTATTTCATACCTGTCACCGTATTCAAGCACATGCACTCCGCGTACAGATCCTTCTATCGAAGCACGCCAGTCTGCCGTCTGACCCTTAGGCTCTCCAACCGACCTTCTGAAAAGTCCGCTCGAGGAAGGTTCAGGAACGCGATTTCCGAAGTCGTCGATCTTTCTGACGGTCAACTTTCCTTCAATCAGTGCCCTAGCCAGGATTGAGTTCCAGAAGTCAGGGGTTTGATTGTATTTCATAATGGCAAGTATATTGAATGCGATAAAGAGTTTATCCTCAAAGCAAAGGTGCCTCAACGAGGAAAGCAAGATACGTGAAGGGGCTGCTAAAAATTATTTGGCCTGATGCGATGGCAGAGCGAAGAAATGGAACGCAAAGATCACAAAGCCTCGTATACTGGAATGGAAAGGGCAAGAAGGAGGAATTTTGGGAGTCACCTCACTCCAGTCGATATCTTTGAGGATTATATTTACCCGAACATAAGTGACAGGCTTTTTGACTATGCTTGGACAGATAACTTCTGCGGTGAAGGCAACCTCATTTTACCAATGCTGGAGCATGTTGACGAAGACCATCGCATCCAGTTCTTCAAGGATCACCTCTTTCTTTCTGATGTAAGCGAGGATGCAGTGACGAAATCCCGTGAGAAAGCGTCCGGATACGGGATTCCTCCTGATATAGTGGAGAAGAACATCTCAGTAAATGATGGGTTGCAGGCGTTCCCGAAGCTGAAGACAAAATTCAGGATATTCCACATCACAAACCCTCCCTATCTTTACTTGGGCTATATTGCAAAGACCGCAGATGTCAGGCAATACCTCAGGTATTTCACCGGCAGTGCAACCAGACTGCAGGATCTTTACCAGATAGCGCTCCTGCGGGATTTCGAGAAGGGATTGGATAAAATGGTGTACATAATACCCTCGAACTTCCTTTTCGGGAATTCCGTCTCAAACCAAATCCGAAAGCTGCTGTTTTCGAAATACAGGCTGGAAAAGGCAACAGTCATTGAGAAGAGAGTTTTTCGGTTCACCGGTACAAATGTTGTGATATGCTTTTTCACGAAGGCTTCAGGGAACGAGCAAATGTTTACCATTCCCGTCACCACGGTGGCAGGATCAGTTACTCACTCGAATATTACGCTGGAAAGGAGAAATAATTATCGTGCAGGCCTCTTTTTCGATGACCTTATCTCCAGCCTACCAAAGAATGACCTCAAATTCAGGTTTTATCTATCAGAAAGAGATCTTTTAGCCAGTCCAGGTGCATTCAAGACAACTGTGGTTGATGTGAGCCGTTTTTCCAACCGGAGATATGCCATACGCGAGTATATGATAAACAGAGATACCATGTCCATGATCAGGAGGAACGTGCTCTTTTTGAGAACACTCGACTCCGGTAGCAAGGAAGGAAGATGTGGCCTCTATAATATAAGAGAGCATTTCAATGCAGACGCAATCGTGGTTTCCGGAAAACGATACAGGACACACCCCATACAGATTGTTTTTGACGACCTGACCGCAGAAGAACAGGAATACCTGAGGATCTATTTCAACAAGACTCTGGAATACATGAGGTCAAGATCCAACAGTGAATTTTTAACGACATACAAGTATTCGTCCTCTAACTACACGAGGAAGTACCTTGGTCTCAACCAGGCAAAGTCCATAATAAGAACGTACCCCATATTTCCTGAGGACGAGAAAAATTCAGCTTTCCATGAGACTATTGCTCTTGCTGAGAGCAGTGAGATGGAGAAACTCTTTCGCGAACGCAAGTTACAGACCATGAAATTCCCATAGGGCGCTTTCTTGCCTCTTGTATTCGGTTCTCCTTCACGTTGCCCTGAGTTACCTAATCTTTTTAAGAGCAGATTTGCATTAGCCCCCTATGAAATTCCACGGAAGCAGATTGTTGATGGCAGGCGTGATTGTCATTGTTTCAATCACTATTCTCTCCGGCATTTATGTTCCACAGGTTCATGGCAGTAGTGATTCATCACAGACGTCATTGCAGAATGTAACCACCCAGTCTTCAGTAACTGCTGCCGGAACCAACAACTCGCAGCCAATTTCTAAAGTAAAGGATCTGGCTTCAACAGTAACTGGCATTGCAAACGCTTCTGGCACGGTGAGCAGATTCCTGTTTCTACCAAACATAAATGCCCATTTGGGCATTACCAACGGACATGTCTCGCCGCTTTACTCATCGGCACCCGCTCCTATGGGCATTGGTGACTTCGGAGTCGTAAATGGGACGGGCGAAAGTTACAATACATCAAGCTTCAAGGGCACCCTCACAGTCAATAACCTGAGTGATTTCTATCTCCTGAACGATGCGCCAAATACGCTTTCTGTCCAGCTCAATGCAGTTCTCGGAAACGCCACCATAATGGGAAACGATAGCTATTCATTCTGGGCACAGGATGTGATGGTTTATTCGACCAGAACAAACAACCTCTCGCTTGAGGACAACGTGTGGAATTTTTCCAGCCCAACTTCCGTTATGGAACCTGGAACCATACTCGGAAGCACCGGGAATGTAATCAGTTACCCGGGAGTGCACATAGCGCTCGGACCAAGTTTCACCGTTACCATGCCGTTCACGATCAGCCTTTACTTAAACTCCACAAATAACGGAACTGCCAACAACATCGTGTTCTTCAATTACAGCCTGTCCGGAAATATAAATGGGACACAGACAACAAAACATGGAACGTTTGACAGAGTGACTTTCAATTCTGCTGGGGGGCAGCATGCAGGGTATAAGGCAAAGCCTGCCAACTTCACAGTCAACGGCAAGGAGCTTGCTCCCAATGGCCTGCTCTATGATGCAGAATTAATGATCGGAGGGCCAGGAGGCGGGAGCACCACCTCAATATACAACATCAGCGCAAACATGAGTTTGCAGTACAGATCGCATTCAGCCTACAAGACCGTACCATCAGCCTATGATTTCGGCACAGATACTGGAGAGACGTCTGAAGGAGTAACTGCGTATTATTCTGCGGACAATACAGTACACCTGAATTCAGGCCCATCTCTCCTCTATGGATTATGGAACACGTCAAACATCAGCGGAATAAAATCTGTGGGAAGCGGATATACTGAGTACAAAGGCAAACTATTGCCTTCAAACGGGTTCATGTTCATAAGCTCGGGAAATAATTTCAACGCCACTTCAGCAGAATGGGCGCCCACTGATCTGAACGGAACCTTCAGGTACTTGCTGCCTTCAGGTAATTATTCAGCGGAAGCCCTAATGAGCAACCATGATCCTTCCCAGATGAAACTTGCTTCCTCCGGTCAAAATACTTTAAGCCTTACATTGAACTATGCCACCGGCATATACACCCCGCTGTTTGCAGATGGAAACAGCCAGCTGAAGAATATCAGCTATTACGGATCCGGCACTGCATCTTCACCATATGTCCTGTTCGGTTCCAATGAAAGCAGCGGTCTGAACCAGATGTTCACAGAGATGAATGACTTCACTTTCCCTGTCTTCGGAGGGCTGATGATTTTAAATGTGTCAGATCACGCAGTAATAGACCCACCATCATTCCGGGTGAGCTATCCCGTTTCTGATCTTCTCCAGCTCACGACTGCAGGCCTACCAGAGGTCAATTACCTGAGCATGCTCGTATATGACTCATCTAATATTAGCATAGAGAACTCTTCCTACATCTCTGGATGGTTCTCTGAGGCATTAAATGGATTCCCCGCCGCGAACATACTGCTATGGAATTCCACTAACGTAAACATAACGGGAAATTATTTCGCCAGCCAGGGAAGTTCAATTATCATTTACAACCCCAACGGCACTCATTCGAACAATACTGTTACTGGAAATGTCTTTTCCATAGATGCCACTGTCACCAATGCCCTGAACCAGTATTTCCTGAACAGCAATTCACCGGTGGGCCTGGAGCTTTACAGTTCAAACAATACAATATATAACAACTTTTTCTCCGGCACAGCTCCCGCAGTCAGCCCGGGTGGAAAGGATAACGACATATACAGTGGAGGTACAGTTACTTACTCCAATAAGTGGAACGTTTCTAAAATTCCCGGCAAGAACATCATAGGCGGCAACGGCATTAGCGGGAACTACTGGATGAACTACAACGAAAACAGCAGCCAGTTGCATAACGACGGGGGGTTGATAGCTTATGGCAGCGATAAAAGCCCA
>JAJYZU010000075.1 GCA_021799755.1 Thermoplasmata archaeon | reverse complement strand
TTTTAAACGAAGGATTTCCGAAGTCAAATCCCACGAGGCGAATCTCTCTGGAATTAAGGTAATCTGCAAAGAAAGCTGCCCTGTCTCCATCCGTGAACCCAAAGAAATTGAATATATTATGAAGTGGTTTGTTCTGTGTCGTTCCTATCCTTGGCCCTGTGAATTTCCCAGACCATTCTTTTATCAAACCAATGTTGTCTCCATGGGCATGGATCAGACATAGAGTCCCGGATTCGTTGCATTTGAGTATCGCAGGGATGTCTCCGTCAAGATCTGTGACTATTATATCAGGAAAACCTACAAGGTCGAGATACGTGTCTATTGCAGAATCCGCAACGATTGATACCTCCCCGGCCCTCTTTTCAAGATGATCTTTCAAATCTGGCGCATTCCCAACAACGTAAGCATCCTTTCCACGAAATTTATCCGCAACGCCCAGATTTGAGGCTGGCCCCAGGATCGCAGATAGTGCTTTGGAACTCTTGAAATCCATTTCCTTTGAAAAACCAAGGTCGCGCGATATTTGATCGTAAACAGAGTTCCATTCATCCGTGTTCATTTATTATCTGCCGGCCCATCCGAGGTGTTGGCTTCGACCTTGAGATCGCTGGAAGGGACACCCTTCTCGTTGAAATACCTGTGGACAAGTGCAGAGAGAATGGCTATGATCACTCCGAGCACAATATAGAAAACACTGAGTATTCCTGTGGTAAAAGACGTGAACAGAAGAAGGAACCGGATGTAGCTTATTATCCCATATACTATGAATGCTATGGAAGCAGAGAATGTCACTCCAAATAAGGATCGAAATACCCCGCCACGCTCGCCGTTTGTATAAAGCTCAAGGGAAAGACCGATTTCTCTAACAAAAATGGAGGCAAGAACCCACCAGGTAAACACGCTCAGAAATACGAGAACACTGTTAAACGGGGAATTTACTATGGCCCTCGCAGATGCATAACTGTAGGCTATGCCAACGAATATTAAGCCAATAGCAATGATATAGGAAAGAAATAGTATCCTGGTTTCCGAGGCATAATCCCACATCCTGCCAACCAGCTGCTGGGTAGATTTTCCGATCTCGAATCCCTTCTCAAGCAGATACGCACCGAGAACTATTGTAACCACGGTCAACGCGGCAATGCTCGGATCAAGATATGTTATCTTTGATGTCACCCAATTATAACTCAGGAGAACAACGGATACGACCCCATATGCCAGAAGAATAAGGCCTATAGGGATTATGAATTTGTTTACCAGCTTCCTGTCCTGTATCGCCCTGACTATGTAATAGTATAAGGACTCGATATTCTGGTTGTGCCTCACTATTATATGCTTGACGTACTCTATCTTCTTGAATGAGACTATCAACGGAACAATGTAGTCATCCTCCGCTCCATCGGTTACCAGGATGACTCCGCTGTATTTATTGCCAGAGAGAAGCTGTTCAAGCTGCTTCCCAAGCATTTTATCGGAAACCTCGCCGACCTTCTTATCACCGGTGACAAGTGCGACTTCCACGTCCTCGTCATTTTTCTTGAGATCATTATAGTGCTTAATTGCGCCAAACAAAGCATTTGCGTCAGAATCTTCAGGATCCGTTTCCATGAGCCTTTCAGCGGCAACGCGACATTTGTCCAATCCCACGACTGGCCCAGCAATGTTTACCTTCTCTCCGAAGTCGTTATCGCGGTCAACGTTAAGGATTAATGTTGTCATGCTGCCTTCTGCCCAATTATGGTTCTATGGACAAATCTATTTATGGAGTCCTACAATATAAAGATATCCAATTTGTATGCCAAGTGGCGATGAGTTCATTTCAGACACGTTTTTCTACACTATCTCGTTTATTTTCCACTCCGAATAGCAAACCTCTCTCCTTCATACAAATAAGATATTTCGGAACCGAATCTTGAGATATATCTGCAAACCTTTGAAACTCTAGTGAATTAAATACTGCCATGCCGGATTTCGCCCGGTTTTCTAATATACTATAAGTACTCACAATCTGGTAGTCTTTAATCGAATACATTTTTGTACATTAATATGGACAATTCTGTCCATTATAATGCAATTTGATATATACCTGCTGAAAAAGAACCATGAGCTACTAAGTCCGTAGTATATAGAAAATAATACAGGGCTCGTTTTTCCAGATTTAATGAAGCCCTAACAACAACACAGTATAATTTTAATAAATTCTTCCAATCAGTGGGGCGTGAAAATTATAGCACACAGAGGATTCAGGAAAAATTATCCGGAAAATACGATTCCAGCATTCATAGACGCATTCAGGATAGGGTCAGATGCTGTGGAACTCGATGTTCATTTTACGAGGGATAGGAAAATTGTTGTCTTTCATGACTTCAATCTAAAACGATTGCTCGGCGTGGACGCTGAGATAAATGATCTTGATCTTAACACGATTAGGCGATACCGTTTTCCAGGAACGGATATAGGGATGCCAACTCTGGATGAAGTCCTATCGGAACTCGAGGGAAAGCAGATCTTTATTGAGCTAAAGACCGTGAAGGACGATGGGACGCCATGCTACCCTGATCTTCCCCCGAGAGTACTGGAACTGGTAAATGATCACGGAGCTTCACATAATGCAAAAATCATATCATTTAACCCGCTTTCTATAGAAAAGGTCAGGGAACTGTCAGGCAGGATCGAGACTGGCCTTGATATTTCTTCGGATTCTCTAAAATATTTTTCCATTGGCGATCTGCAGGAGTTCATCAACAGGCAGCATATAGATCATCTCCTTCCGGAATACACTCTCCTGAAAGACCACAAAATGGGTGATATACACGGAACAAAAATATCTCCCTGGACAGTGAACGATCCATCAGAAATATCAGCGATCAATGTCGAACTTTACGGAATTGTTACAGACAACCCTGATAAATTCCTGAAAAGGTAACTTCCTGAGACTGAACAGGTACAGTCTCATGAGATCTTAGAAAAAATTATTGACTCGTCAAAAAGCTTAAAGAATATGCTCTTGAACAGACATTTCTTTCTAAATTGAAGGAATGAAAGAGCATTCACTTTGTAGCAAAATAACCGGCGCTTTTGGATCTTGCTACTCTCTTAACGTATCCTTTGCTTGCAAGAGTCTGCAGTGCCGCTGTGACTATACCTTTTCCAAGGCCTGATGCCTTCATAATATCATCTGCGGACTTCAGCTTGTCCTCAGTAATCGCACCGAGTTTCTTAATCGCATCGTAAACCTTTTTTTCGTTAGGAGTTAAATCAACCATTCCTACACCTTTTATTAAAGGAAATTAATAAACAATATATATACTATTCTGAGGTGCGCTGTTTTTACCAGATTCAAGGTTACAGAAGATCGAAATGATCAATTTTTCAGATTCCATCCTATAAAAATACGTCAACTGCCGTGTTTGATTTCGTGAGTTTTTAATACAACTAAACTCTTAAAGTACAGGTAAGAGTATGTCAGGAATTGTAACATATGGCTCATATATCCCAATATTCAGGATAAAGCCAGAGGAAATTGCAAGGGTCTGGGGAGAGGATGCCGATTCGATCAAGAACGGTATTTATGTTTTAAGCAAATCTGTTCCAGCCCCTGATGAAGATACGGTAACGATATCGGTCGAAGCAGCGAGGAACGCACTCAAGAGAAAGGCCATCGATCCGGGAAAGATAGGCGCACTGTTCATAGGTTCAGAATCACACCCATATGCCGTCAAGCCTTCTGCGACCATAGTGGCTTCTGCCATCGGAACAGATTTTTCGCTATTCTCTGCTGATTACGAGTTCGCGTGCAAGGCAGGGACAGCAGCGATGCAGAACGTGAAGGCAATGGTTGATGCAGGGAATATAGAATACGGCATGGCAATAGGTGCTGATACATCACAGGGAGCTCCTGGAGACGTTCTCGAATATACCGCCTCAGCCGGGGGAACAGCTTTCGTGCTGGGAAAGAAGGACGTTATAGCCGAAATTAACGATACGCTGTCGGTAACCTCCGATACCCCGGATTTCTGGAGAAGGGAAGGAGAGCCTTATCCAACGCATGGTGAGAGGTTTACAGGCGAGCCGGCCTATTTCAGGCATGTAATTTCAGCAGCAAAGATGATGATGGAGCGGATGGGAACGACACCGAAGGACTATAACTTCGCTGTGTTCCACCAGCCAAACGGGAAATTCCCTACACGCGCTGGGAAGATCCTCAACTTCACCGATGAACAGGTCAAACAGGGCCTTTTAACACCTGTGATAGGAAACACGTATTCCGCCTCAATGATGACCGGCCTCTCCTCAATACTGGATGTTGCAAAACCAGGTGACAGGATCCTGGCAGTATCCTTTGGATCGGGTGCGGGATCGGATGCATTTGACATTACTGTTACAGATGAAATAGAAAATATGGACAGAAACGCAGCTCCTACAATAAAGCAGATGCTTTCTAATGTGAGATGGGTAGATTATGCGCTCTATGCAAAATTCAAGAAGAAGATCATAGTGGGTGAAGGAATTGAGTAACGTCTATGTTATAGGTGCAGGAGAAACAAAATTCGGTGAACTGTGGGACAAATCCCTCAGGGAACTTGCGGTAAATGCAGGACTCCTTGCCGTCCAGAATGCAGGGATATACTCCAAGGATGTCCAGGTGCTTTACGGAAGCAACAGCCTCTCGGGGATAATAAACAGCCAGGAGAACATTGGAGCCTTAATATCCGATTTCTCTGGTATGGCCGAGAATGATATGCCGGCAATCAGGGTTGAAGCCTCAACCGCATCTGGAGGAGCTGCTGTCAGGGAAGCTTTCCTTGCGATAAAATCGGGAGAATACGATGTGGCCATGGTTGGTGGTGTGGAAAAGATGACCGATATATTCGGATCCGAGATTCTCGATCTTACCAGCTCAATACTTGACAGGGAATGGGAAGCGTTTCTGGGTGCTACTCCGGCTGCTATGGCTGCCATAGTTGCCAGAAAATATATGCATGACTTTAACGTTCCAAAGGAAGCTTTAGCTGCAGTATCAGTCAACGATCACCTGAACGGATCAAAGAATCCGGATGCGCATTTCAGGAACAAGATCACGATGGAACAGGCAATGGCTTCCCCGCAGGTAGCGGAGCCTCTCAACCTCATGGACTGTAGTCCGATAAGCGACGGTGCCGCTGCGGTCGTGCTCGCCTCTGAGGAATTCATGAAAAAGAACAAGCTTGAAGGGGTAAAGATCATAAGTTCTGCTGAGGGACAGGATTATCTCGCTGTACACAGCAGGAGATCCATGTACACTCTTGAATCTGCAAAAATAGCCTCGAGAAAAGCTCTGGAAAAGGCGGGGATGAAGAATGATGATCTTTCCTTCGTCGAGCTTCATGACTCTTATAGCATATACGGCCTTCTCGAGCTCGAGGACTTGGGATTTGCTCCAAAGGGCAAGGCGAAAGATCTCGTGGAAAGCGAGATAAAGCTCAACGGCAGAATACCGATGAACCCATCAGGAGGACTCAAAGCCAAAGGCAACCCTTACGGTGCGTCAGGGGTCGGCCAGTTCTTTGAGGCATTCATGCAGCTCAAGGGAAAAGCAGGTGACCGGCAAGTAAAGGATGCAAAGACCGCTATGCTTCACAGCATGGGTGGAACAGGCTCCACTTCTGTTGTTCATATCGTGGGGGTGGAATGATGGGAGAGCTATCAAGGTTCTGGAGGGAATCGGAAAAGAGATACAGGCTTCTCGGTGTGAAGTG
>JAJYZU010000074.1 GCA_021799755.1 Thermoplasmata archaeon | reverse complement strand
GCAAAAACAAATTGATCACATAACTAATTTAACAGAAGGTGATTCGGGCATGTGTTCATAATTCGCTACTCCGAACTTGGACTGAAAGGCCCAAGGGCAAGATCTCAGATGGAGGGCAGACTCATCGCCAATCTGACGGAGAAACTGAGGAAAAAAAATATTTCCGCGGAAATCAGAAAAGAATCGGGAAGGATATTTCTCTACAGTGATGCCAGTACCCCTGAGGTGTCTGAGTGCATCTCAGGCATTTTTGGCATCAAGTCGTTTTCTTATGCTGAGGAGACGGATTTCAATTCTCTGGAGGACATAATCTCACACGCAAAGGAGAAATTCAGTGCTGAAGTATCAGGGAAAAAATTTGTTGTGCGTGTCAGGAGGTTCGGTGAACATCAATTCACCTCGATCGATGTGGAAAGGGAGGTAGGGGGTGCACTTTTCCCGTATTCTTCAGGAGTTTCCATCAAGAATCCGGAGGTCAGGATATTCATTGAGATACGAAAGAAAAAGGCATACTATTTTGATAACATAAATCGTGGTCCCGGAGGTCTTCCACTTGGTTCACAGGGAAAAGTGGTATCTCTCATGTCCGGCGGCATAGATTCGCCGGTCGCAACATGGATGATTATGAAAAGAGGTTGTCCTGCTGACATTGTATTCGTATCTCTTGCACATCCCGTGGACACCATAGAGTTCACAGAACAGCTTATCAGATTCTGTGACAGGTGGTGCAACGGCTACGACCCTTACGTACATATTGTCGATGGATCGGTGATAGTCCAGAGTCTCAACGACAGCCAGCTATTCACTTATCCAAACGTGTCATTCAAAAAGGTACTTTACAGGCTTGCAGAAAGGATATCCAACGAGTCAGGGTCTTACGGTATTGTGACCGGTGAATCAATCGGTCAGGTATCTTCCCAGACAGTCGAAAACCTTTATTCACTGAGCATGTCAATTCATGTGCCTGTTTTCAGGCCGCTGGTTGGGATGGATAAGGATGAGATAACGTTGAAATGCAGCAAAATCGGAGCGCTCCCCATGGAGAGCCTGGGTGAATTCTGTTCAATATTTGCAAAAAATCCTATCACAAAAATTCGGCCTGATCAGCTTGATAAGGATATAGTCTCGGATCAGATGATTGAAAATATTTTGGCGGGTGAAACAGTTCTCAGGGGGTCAGAGATTGGACAGTATCATGATCAGTTGGTCAGAGAAAATGCTGCAAAAACCACCATTGAATCTCCGGACTTCATAATCGATCTGAGAAACAAGGAGGACTATAATCAGTGGCATTATCCAGGCGCTATTTCACTAAGTCTCAATGATCTCACCAGATTCTCTTCAGAGAATCCAGGAAAGAAATACCTGCTCTACTGCAAGAAAGGTCTCCAGAGCGCAGCCGGCGCTGTGATGCTATCCAAACTGGGGAACGAGGCAATGTTTGCCAACATTGAATACATGAAGAATATGAAGCGGAGGAAGGAATAATCTCATCTCTTTGCAGCGGCATCAAGTGCCAATTTCACTGCCTCCTCTGCGGAACTGGCTTTAAGGAAGACACCTTCGTTGTCCTTTCTTGTCTTTATATCCATTGATCCAATCGCGACCACGGTTTTTCCTTCTGATATCGCAAAGTAAGCCTCAGTGTGTGTTCCAGTCGAGCCGTCTATCGCTATCACGGCTTCTCCACCTCTGACCACGAGGAAATCCCTGGCGAATCCTATGCCGGTGGGAATACTAGCTGTCAGGTACTGGTTTGCATTCTTCCTGTCCATCCCGGGAAGGATTCCTATTGAAATACCGCCGTTTTCGTGGACACCCTTAGCTACGCACTCCATGACGCCTGTGAGACCACCGCACACCACAATGGCATGGTTCTGTGCAAGAAGCTTCCCCACCTTATATGCAATTTCACAATACTCCTGCGTGACCAAACTTCCTCCGATCACCGAAATGTAAACCATGGAAAGTGAATCACTGACGGGATTACAAACATTGTTATTTTTAAATAATACTACATAATACTTATTAACTAATCCATATTCAATATCAGAAATGGAACTGGCGGACGAGAGAGAGGAAGTAAAGGTGATCCATCCTGTAGATTTTGCAGAACTGATGGAAAAGGCCGGATTAGATAAAACCATGGTGATCGATGTCAGGGAACCGTGGGAGTATGAAAGCAATTCCGGGCATGTGCCAAAGTCTCTTCTTATACCAATGATGTCCATACCGGATAAACTGGATGAAATCAGGAAGCACAAAGACAAGCATATCGGTCTCATATGCCACTCAGGAGAGAGAAGCTACTACGCCTGCCAGTACCTCATGGAAAACGGAATAAAGAACGTCTATTCAATCGACGGCGGCATGATAAAATGGTCAAGATTTGGTCTCGATCTTGAGTTCTCCGGGGAATAATCTTCACATAACCGGTTCTTTCAACCTGCCACAAATATAATTGTATTGATCATATACATCCGCCATGTACGTTATCTCCGGAAAGAAAGGAAAAGGATTTATTGACACCGAAGAAGGCAAAATCAGGATTGGCCACGACACAATACCCGTGAAACCAACATTCGTAATTGATCCCGGGGACAGGATCACCGTGAAGGGAAATGAATACTGTGTCTTGCCTTTTAATCCAACTTTTTCTGGGGACATATCTGAAAGGGGGCCCCAGATAATACAACCATACGATGCTGCAGCAATCATATTCTATTCGGGCATCGGCCCTGGCTCAAAGGTGATAGAATCAGGAAGCGGATCCGGAATTCTCACATCATTCATACTCTGGACAATAGGCGAAAGGGGAGAACTGAAGTGCATAGACATTAATGAAAAGAACCTTCAGCTCACCAGTGATAATATCAGGAGATTTGGCATTCGCGGGAATGTCAGCTATGTCCATGGAGACATCAGGAGTTACAGCGAAGGAAAGGGAAACGATTCCATAATCCTTGATATACCTGATCCATGGCTTGCGCTGGAAAGCTGCTCAAAACTCCTTAAAAACGGCGGCTCGATTGTGACTTACTGTCCCAACTTCAACCAGACAGAAAAGACCGTTCTTGCAATGGAAAAATATGGTATCTATCACAGGTTAAGCTTTGAGTTGATAAAAAGAGACCTCATAGTGAGGGAAGGATCGACCAGGCCTGATGACATCGCGATCGGTCATACCGGTTTCATATCGGTCGGATACAAGGTGGTGCAGAACAACCTCAGTATATCCTGATTCAAAACGTTGATGACATAATTTCGCACCTTGAGCGTCTGTCGCGGTGATCATGGTATATACACACATTATAATATACTGACGAACCAGACAGTGCGGTTTCTGCACGACAGAATCAGTCAATGATATTTAAACAAATTTAGGCATAATTACTATATAGTATAACCGAATAAAAAAACTTATGGCACTTAATAATCAGGCGCAAATAGTAACTCGTCCAGAGGTTGATGAAAGTCACAAAATATCAGATTGGCACAGATACATGGGTGCCCTTGGATCCATGGTAAAGTCGAGGCTGATAACGCATAAACCATTCTTCCTTGCACACGCAATGACCTTTGGGTGCAACTCAAGATGCAAAAGCTGCACTTACTGGAAAAACACTCCACGTATGAAGGAGGATCTGTCCACCGAGGGAGTTTTCCAGCTGCTTGATGAAGCATATGATGCAGGCATGCGCGGTTATTACATGTTTGGCGGAGAACCGCTCATAAGGAGGGATATAGGCAAGATCACGGATTACGCAAAGGAGAAAGGTTTCATCACCGTCATGAACACCAATGGATCGTTCCTGGAGAAAAAGGCACATGAACTGGAGAATCTTGATTTCGCATTTGTTTCAGTCGATTATTATAATGAATATGACGATTTCATAAGGGGAAGGCCCGGCACATTCAACGAAGTCATGCGGGGCATAGATGCAGTGAAGAAGATTGGCAAGACCAAGGTGTCCCTTGTCACAACGATCAGCAGACTAAACTGGGATGCAATAAGGCCCATGGCTCAACTGGCGCAGAATCTGGGGATAGGCATATCATTCAATTCAATAGAACAATCGCTTGATTTCGGCCAGACAGACGAAACCACGACGCCGAACTTTGAGATAGGGCTCGAGGATGGAAAACTCCACAAGTTCTACGAGATACTTCTGGACCTGAAAAGGGAGGGATACCCGCTGATGGAGACAGAAGAGGTCCTGGAGGACTTCGTTGCCGGAAAACCTTGGACGTGCCACTTTCCAAAGATGTTTGTTTACGTGACACCCGACAAACAGATTTACAACTGCGACTACACATACGCATACGATTTAAGGAAAGGGTCGTTCAATGAATATTTCGACAGCCAGGATTTCAAGGATTATGTCCGTAAGTCTGAGACATGCAACAGATGTGTCCGTACATGCGTGAGAGGTTATTCATACACTTACAACCTGTGGCCAAGGCAGCTCTGGGGACTCGCAGGAGAGGCCAGAAATCTGTTCAATAAACCGTCTATAGCTGGTAACGAAGACCTGCAGGCACGAATGGAATTTGCCATCAAACAGGGTGTCAACGCACAGAACAGAATGGATTAGACCCCTACGTTCAGTGGGTCCAGCTGCATATTTTTGTAAACCATTCAACTAACTTTTTTAATATAAGTTAAAATATTTTGCATTGAACATTCCGTTTGAAAAATTGGAAATCCCGGCTTCCGGATTTGAACCAGAGACCTGCGGATTACGGCGGTATTCCTATTCCGGATTTTCCTCTACAGTCCGCCGCTCTACCAACTGAGCTAAGCCGGGGTTAGACGAGATATGCTTTGCTCTATAAAATTTTATGTTTGTATCCGGAAATGAGGTATGTAAGATTCAGGTTCAGTTGTGTCGAAGGTAGAAAAAGTTATGTTCTTATTATCATACCTAGAATTCAACTAGGTTAGATTACACAGTTTCTATTATTTAGGTGATGATAAATGTCAGGGGTATATGACGATAAAGATGAGGGAATGGAAGTTTCCGCGGTCACGAGTTCGCTTAAGAAATTTTATGAGGGAAAGATAGTCACTGCACTTGTGGGCATCAAAACAGATGTCAACAGGGTCGATCAGGTGGCAAAAAATCTATCAGGAAATAAGGGAGTGGAGGATATTTTCATCGTGACAGGAGACTTTGATATCATCATCAAGGTAAGATTCCCGGAATTCTGGAATCTGCAGGAATTTCTCGTGGAGGAATTGAGCAAATTGCCCGGAGTGAAGGAATCAAAAACAATGATGGTCCTTTCAACAATAAAGGATATGGGAAGAACATTCGGGAGGTAATAAAGTGAACAAACAACTATTTGATGAGGTGATAAACCTGCTGGACGAGTTGTCCCAGGACACATCAGTACCCAAGAACGTGAGGAAGCATGCATCAGACTCGAAAACGGTCTTAAACAGGGCCAGTCAGAGTCTTGACCTTAGATGCGCCACAGTGATTTCGAAACTGGACGAACTGACCAACGATCCAAACGTACCGCAACTCGGCAGAACTTCGCTGTATACCATAATAAGCAAGCTGGAAGCTCTGGCCAAATCCTGAACGCAAAGAGACCGAATTTTTAATATATAACAATAAATATTTATATTATTAATAAATTAAGCATGGATAGTTATGGTAATTTCTGAAGAAAGCAACAAGTTGGCGAAATACCTCATAATATCAGACATACCGAGAAGCGTTGCGTACACCCTGGTATACATAAGGGACAAGGGCGAGATCACGAG
>JAJYZU010000003.1 GCA_021799755.1 Thermoplasmata archaeon | reverse complement strand
TCATCCATCCAGGTAAAGATTATAAAACTTCAGGAAGGAACAACGGAAGTTCTATTGCCATAGATTAAAATTACATGATAAAAAAATTATCAATTTTGGATAGCGATTTTATTGGGGTTTATTCCCGTGTGTGGGAGGACATCGCCCTCATTCCCAAAACAATGCCAGAGAGTGCAGAAAAGGAATTTGAGGAAATTCTTGGAGTCAAAGCAATAAGAACAATAATCGACAATTCCTACTTAATTGGCTGCCTTTCTGTTATGAACTCCAATGGAATAATTCTCTCAAGCACCGCAGAAAATGGGGCATCTCACAAAATTTACGGAGACAGGAATGTCCTTTTTCTGAAGGACAAGATAAATGCCATAGGCAATGACATAATCACAAACGACCATGCCGCCATGATTCACAAGTCATTCACAGAATCTTCAAAAAAGAAGATAGAAGATGCGCTGGGTATAGAAGTTGTAAAGGACACAATTGGCGGTGTTAAGACTGTCGGAAGCGTCGGGGTAGTAACAAACAAAGGTATGCTGGTTTCACCGGAAACAACAGAAGAGGAACTTAAGAAGATAAGCGATCTATTCAAGGTAAGTGCCAAGCCCGGGACGGCAAATTTCGGCAGCATTTTCGTTGGTTCATCAATCCTTGCAAACAGCAAGGGAATATTTGTTGGTAGGTCTACAACTCCGATTGAAATCGGAAGAATCGACGATTCCCTCAGCTGATATTTTCAAGGTCAGAAATTTTCAGAAGCGGTATCAGATCAACACCATTTTCTCTCATCAACTCGGATCCGCCGTCCATTCTGTCGACCACACAAACAGCTCTTCTTACGACACCACCGTTGTCCCTGACTATGTTTATGGCCTTTAGGAGGGAATTGCCGGTAGTGACAACATCCTCTATCATATCTATTTCTTCCCCGGCTCCTATCTTACCTACTGTCAGTTTCTTAGTGCCATGGGACCTTTCCTTTCTTAGTATCACGTATGGTATGTTTCTTAACAGGGAGACGGATACAACGAGAGGGACTGCACCAAGTTCCATTCCAGCGATCTTCTGAGCAGTTATATTTTTTGATATTTCAACAGAAATTGCATTCAGGACTTTTGGGTCAGTGGCTGCCTCCTTTATGTCGACGTAGTAAGAGGACTTCTTGCCAGAAGTAAGTACAAAATCACCTATTTTTATGGCCTCAGAATTTAGCAGGACATCCTTCAGCATACACTACGGTATAGAGAGAGAATAAAAAAAGTTTGTAAGTTTAGCTAAAGCTAATTGGTATTTTTGTCTGACAAACATTTGAAATATTAATTCAACATAAATTTAGCTGTTAAGAAAAACTGCCTAAACTAAAGCAAAAATAAGAAACAAACATTTAAATATAGTTTAACACATATTATCAGACATATGAATGACATAATGGATATAATTTCTAAATCGGTGTTGCTTGAAGAAGAGGTATCCGAGTCAGGATTCTGGGACGGTTTCGACAATTTTCCTCCAGCACCGGAGGATGTAAGGATAGCAGAAATCGCGAACAAGCAGAAGGTCAGGATAAAAATTGTTGGCTGTGGCGGAGGGGGTTGCAATACTGTCGAACGCCTCAATTTGACTGGCGTAAATGGGGCAGAATTAATTGCAGTAAATACTGATGCAAAGCATCTCTTGAGCTTAAGAACACGGAAGAAAATGCTGATAGGCAGGAATCTCATGGGCGGAGATGGCACGGGAGCGGAACCAAAAATAGGTGAGAACTGCGCACTGGAAGACATAATCCCCATACAGAAGATGACATATGGCACCGATATTACTTTTATCACATGTGGACTTGGAGGTGGTACTGGAACAGGGGCATCACCTGTCATAGCTAAATCTGCTAAGGATGCCGGTTCCACAGTAATTTCAATTGTCACTCTCCCATTCAAATCAGAGGGAGATATCCGTATGGAGAACGCCCTAAATGGGCTGGAAAAACTTGCACAATATTCAGACACAGTGATCGCCATACCTAATGACAAGCTGCTTGAAGAGGTCCCCGGGCTATCCATAGAGACCGCCTTCGGTTATGCTGACACATTGCTGGGTGAAACAATAAAGGGAATGACGGAACTCATAACCCTGACCGGGATAATAAACGTTGATTACGCAGATGTGAAGGCAGTAATGAAGGATGGGGGTGTGGCAATGGTTGGGACTGGCGAATCCAGCGTTGGCGATGACAGAGTTCTTAGGGCCATAAACGAAGCACTGACTTCAAGGTTAGTGGAAGCAGACATAAGCGATGCTAGGAATTGCATAGTACGCATCATAGGCGGATATGACATGACGGTTAGCGAAGCAGAAAGCGCAACAAACGAAGTTCAAAAGCGCATTAACCCAAATGCAAAAATAATATGGGGAGCGAGCGTGGAACGATTCTATAACAAGAAGATAAGGGTGCTTGTTTTGCTTACGGGAGTCAAATCCCCGTACATGCTAGCCAATCGAGCTGATGCAAAACAGCTCAGAAAACTTCTTGCCGGTGATGAGCAGGAGCAGGAGATAGACATAGTCTCCTGAAGCTCTATCCTGCAGATTTTTTATACACTTGACAAATTATTATATATTCAAGAGAAATCGTTGATTATATGCCGGCAGCGAAAAGAGTTATTGCCGCCCTTGATGTTTTTGACTCCTTGGAAGCGATTCGAATGGCCGATCAGATAAAGGATGAAGTTGCCTACATAAAGGTCAACTGGCCGCTGGTCATGAGTGGGGGAATAGGCATCGTGAGGAAACTGTCCGAATTCTCTCCGGTGATATGCGATTTCAAGATAGCGGATGTACCAAATACAAACGCGTTGATTGCAAGAAAAGCTAGGGAAAACGGTGCTTGGGGAATCATATCACATCAATTCACTGGCAGGGATTCAATGGATTCTCTGGTAAGGGAATCAGGAGAAATGAAGGTGTTTTCAGTCGTATCAATGAGCAACAGTGGATCAAGGGATTTCATGGACCTGCACACCGATGAGATGATAGAAATGTCCAAAGAATGCGGTGTTTATGGTTTTGTTGCACCGGGAAATAATCTGCAGATGCTTGATCACATCAAGGCGCTAGCAGGAAAGAGATGTATAATCTCTCCGGGCATCGGAGCTCAGGGAGGAACACCTTCCGAGGCCATCAGGCACGGTGCAGACTTCATTATAATAGGGAGATCCATCTATAATTCTGATGATCCGGTTGCCTACTTGAGAAAGGTGAATTCAAGCCTGAATTGATTTTATGAACTGAGTCTCTCATAAAGACTTGATATGTCGTTGTACAGCGCCTTCATGTCTCCATTCAAGATGCTATAAAGGGCAAAAGCTCCCCCCATGCCTGCACCTTCCCGTACATGCCCATTTTCATATTCTCTCAGTCCCTGTTGTGGCATTGTGCTGAAGTCTATGTTTGAGATTATAAGGTTTTCATTTCCGACAAGTTTTTTCAAGGTTTCGGGACGATGATCCATCACCCATTTTGTTGTGGCAACATAACGTTTCGCTGTCGGTTTGTTGACTTTCCTGTCTAGGCTGAAAACATTTGCCATCTGTGTGCCGCCACAGTATACCAGAGTGCTTTCCTGCAATGAACTGCTTATTCCCAGTGCAACGGGCATCATATAATCTCCGTACTCTGCAATGCATTGATCTGTTTTAAGTTCAGTATTTCCAAGCCTTTTCTGCGCTTTCTTGATCAATCGAAGCTTCTCCATGTCAGGATCACTGGGTAAACTGCTGCTTGTGTTAAAATTGTTTCCGACACATTTCATGACTGCCTGTGCAGTTGTGGTTCCACCAGGCACACTTTCGCCCATGAAGACAACTTTGTATCCTGAGATAAGTGATCCAACGTATTTCCCGAAATCAAGAGCTCTCTGAAATTCTGGCAGTGCCCTTTCAACTGATGGGTCAAGCGACGCTCCGAGATTTCCGGATATGAACGGTACTTGAGGGGTCGCAGCGAGTCCTGCGTCGACCACAATAACTTTCACAGCGATTCCATCTAGACATGCCTTTGTAACAATGGCGGGGGTAGGTATTCCTTCCGGGGTCATGGGAGGTACGTCGAGGCTGAGGCAATTTCCGGAAAAGATAATCTCCGAGTCAACGACTGGTGTCAATCGAGTGAGTTCCGGAGTAGCGCCTGCTGCAGATATCCCGGGGTTGAGTGACACATTTGACGTTCCAGCCAGAAGGAGGAATACTATGCTTTCGCGAGCCGCAATTATCTCACTCCTGACGGTTTCATTTCCAGATATTAGTTCGTTCACCATACAACCTCGAGCAGGAATACTATTATCATGATCGGCAAAATGAAAATCAGGAATGAAAGATAGACAGATGTATAATAAATGTTCATAGTGCGCTTTATATCGCCAACGCTGGGTTCAAAACCATTCTCGTTCAGTACGTAATGTCCATATTTCTCTAGCTTTATGTTCAGGGACGTGGCAATTGATCCCATTGGCCAGCCGGCATTGGTGCTTTCCGTAAGTACCCGAACTTCCCTCAGTGGAACACTCTGCACCCTGTAGTTTAGAAGCTCAGAACTGAAAGAGATGATTGCAGCGGATACCCTGGCAGGTATGTAGTTTATCAGGGTATCGGCTATCGCAGTCCATCTGCCGAACTCGAAGTACTGGCGGTTCCTGTATCCTATCATGGAATCCATGGTGTTTACGATTCTTGCAAAAAAGGCTCCGATAATTCCAAAAAGCGCAAAAAACATCATAGGAGTAAGAAAACCGTCAACGAAACCTTCTGAAATCGTTTCTATTGTTGCAGAGCATACGTGCGTAGCATCCATGTCCTTTGTTTCCCTCCTGACAATGAGAGAGAGTTTTGTCCGTGCAGTTTCAATATCATTTGTTTCCAGCGCTCTTACTATGGGCTTAACATGATCTCCCATGGAAGTGATCGAAAATGTGGTCTTGAACGCTATCATAGCCACGATGAAATAGAGGAACTGGACAGAGGATACTATTTTCAAAACAATGAATAGAGGAACTGTAAAGACAAGAATGATTACGACAAGGAAAACAAACCCGGCAAGGACCTTGTTGCCAAGTTTCATAAACGACTTTTCGGTTCTAGAAGATAATTTCCCGACAAGTGCAACAGGGTGCAAATATTCCTTTGGTTCACCAAATATCACATCGATGATCACTGCACCTATCAGTATTATGAGCTCAGCAAGAATGGAGGGAATGATCACTTACAACCCTCCCTATTAATTTCCGGTTTAAAAGAAGTGAACTCTGAAGAAATTGGTTCGTCTGGCACATCGCACTTATTGATAATAACCCATCTGGTGGTACTTTTCATGGGAACAAACAATCTGTGCTTCACGCCTTCATCGCAAAATCCGTGGAGAGCATTCCCTCTATCAGCGTGTAAACATAAATTTTCCAGGTTCCTGTCGCAACCAGGTCTGATCAACACATCATCGAGGCCAAACCCCTTCATTTCCATATCTCTATTTGCTCCAGCCATCAGCCGCCGAAACACCCATACAGGAATCGCATTCAGTTTTGGTTATTCATTCCCGCGAGTTTCTCTATCTCTCTAATATCCATGTTATCAATAAAAATATTGGTCATTCTTTCAATGTTTGAATCGACTAGTTCCTCGTAGGAAACCTTCAAGTCTATCGGCCCGATCAGATATCGTAAGAACTCTACGTTTTCAAGAATCCCATGAATGTTTGTACCCATAACTTTTCCATCCCGCGACACCGATCCCTCATCTCCCAGTTCTGTAAGAAGCAAAGGTCTCTCTCCGTTTCTGCTTATTATCCCATAGTGAATCTCATAACCGTTTCGCGCCTTTCCTTCTGGAATTATGTCACGAGCAACTCTATACGTTACTTCTCTGGTTGTCTTTTCCTCACGGTAAATTACGTCTATATCCAGCAACCCCAGGCCATTCCTGGTGCTTCCTATCTGGACTCCATTGGGATCAGAAATTTTCTTTCCAAGCATCTGGTAACCTCCACATATCCCTAGAACCCTGGCTCCTCTGGCCAGGGCAGAAGATATTCTCGCCGCTATGCCGGAATCAATGACATAATCAAGATCCGACCCAACAATCTTGGATCCTGGCATTATTATCAGGCTTGATTCATCTATTACCTCTGCATTACTTTTGTCAACGTAGGTAATGTCCCCAGTCATAATCAAAAGGTCAAGATCGCTGTAATTTTCCATGTACGGATACCTTATGACCGCAACCCTGGCTCTTGGTGATCTTTGGATCGGGTAATCAAGTGAGTCTTCTCCTGGCAAGTTTATATTTTCGATAAATGGTATTACCCCTGCAGTTCTGACGCCCGTCAACCTTTCCAGCTTTTCTATGCCCGGATTCAGAAGAGAGAACGTTCCTCTCATCCTGTTTATAATGAATAGTTTCACAAGATCCCGGTCTGGCATTAGGCTGTATGTTCCATAAAGTGAAGCGAATACTCCTCCCCTATCAATATCTCCGATGATGATAACAGGGAATTTACCCTGTCTTGCAATGAAAGTGTTTGCGAGATCCCTGTCTTCCATGTTTATCTCCGCAGGTGAACCGGCTCCCTCTGCAACCACTAGATCATAGTTTTCGAGAAGGTAGCTAAGTGATTTCAATACGATATCCCTTCCCTTACTTTTCATCCACCCATAATATTCGTCTATGGTCATCTTCCCAACAGGTCTTCCTTCCGAAATTACCTGTGATCCGTCTCCCTGGGGCTTCAAAAGTATGGGGTTTATTTCTCTTTTTGGATAAATCCGAGCACCCAGTGCCTGTAACCATTGCGCCCTTGATATCTCTGAGCCGTCGCGCAGAGAAATTGAGTTCAACGACATGTTCACGGCTTTGAATGGCGTAACTTTCAACCCACGATTGTTGAAGTGCCTGCACAGGGCAAGCACCATTGTCGTTTTTCCCGCACCCGATGATGTTCCAACAACCTGTATAAGCCTACCCGTCATGTTTAAATGACCTCACCGCTTCCATGAATCTGTCAAGAAACTCCTTTCTCTTTACCGCAACCCTAAAGTATGATGCATCAAAGGAACCAAAGCTTCCTAGGCACCTGATCATGATTCCATGTTCCGCCAGGAAATGACTTAGATCCTTGCATTCTACACCAGAGGGTGTTTTGAAAGTGATGAAGTTGGCTGCTGGATCTCCGACCACCAGGTATCCAAGTTCTTCCATCTTTCTGATAAGATATTGTCTTTCCGTGTTCACCTTATCAGGCAGATCATCGATAAATGAGAGATCAACCTGCCTCAATACGCTCAGGTCAAATTCACCAATCCTCCATGGCCTTCCATCTGATTCTAGGATCTCTATGGATTCCCTAGAAGCCAGGACATAACCGATTCTGAGTCCCGGGAATGGCAACACTTTTGTCAGGGACCTGCCAAGGTATACTGAACAATGGTTGTCAAGCATTCTTTTTGCCTCATCCCGATCATAGTGCAATACAAAATCGATAAACGCCTCATCGATGACGGTTGAGGCTCCCGCTTCATCCGCGATATTCAGCAAACTCTCTATTCGATCGAAGTCTGTAAAACTTCCAGTTGGAGGTTCCGGCCTCGATATCACTAAGGTAGAAAATCTGTAATTCCTCAATATTTTAGGGTTGTTGTAAACAATTCTTGCAGGAATGCTTACCGTATTGACACGGGAAGCGATCCCGGATTTTTTAAATTCCCCGTAAGAAGGAGTCAGGACTATTGCCGTCCTGCCTGATTCCCCATTCATGTGCTGATATATGAAGTCAGTCAGCCCAGCAGTCAGGAAAACATTATCCTTGCTGACTCGGCAGAGTTTTGACAATTTCTCTTTGAACTCAGAAAGATCGACCTCCGGGTAATATCTAATGGACGACGATGCGCTATCGAAATTAATTTTTGGATAATAAAAATCATTGGCGTTTGAGCTGAGATCGACAACATCCTCTTGAGGTATTCCAGAACTTCTGGAAAAACTCCAGATATCGCCCCCGTGCTTTTCGCCGTCTTCCACTCCTTCCCTATCTATCTTTGGTAAATAAACTTCATTTGCGATAAAAACACTTTACAGGTTCGCCTGCACCTCTTTCCAGACCATTAGAGATGAAAAATAGAATGCCCATTAAAGCTTGAAATCTAAACCCAGATGAAGGTGAACTACGTCACCCACGCCGCGCCATGTGCGTCAGGGTAATACGAGCAGTGACTCTAGAAGTTCATTGGTCGGAGGATGGATAACGTCTCCGAACGGCTTGTTCACGTAATTCCTTGGATTCTTTTCTCCAAGTATCTGAGTCCTGAAGAGATAGTTCTGTATTGAAGGAGTTTCATACCTGCCCAAGAGATCCATCAGTTTGGCCGTTCTTTCAGCTATAGACGTAGAATCAGGAGAATTCTTTGCCAGGCGGAGTGTGTTAAGGCAGAAATTGGCTGAGGAGCAAACGCCTCCAATCGCCCCCAACTTTAATGATTCATAGAGAAGAGCATCTTTACCCTGATATATCTTAATTCCAGGTATCTTCATGAACTCCTTGAAGCGCTGCATGTTGTTCCCGCTGTCCTTAAGTCCTGCAAGGTTGTCGTGCCTTTCCCTGATCTTCCCTATGGTTTCAGGAAGAATCTCGTTTCCGCTCAGTGAGGGATTGTTGTATGCGTAAACTTCATGGTCGCAATTCCCGAGCACTTCATCATAGAACCTGATTATGGATTCCTGTGAGTATTTATGATAGAAGGGGTTGATTGCAACTATTTTCTCATAACCAAGGTCAACCGCGGCTTTTGTCATGCGTATTGTCTCGTCCAGGCTGCTTCTCGTCACTCCAGCAAACAGGGTTATTCTGTGACTCAGTTCCATTACCCACCTCAAGAATTCCCTGTGCTGATCAAATGAAAGGGAAGCAAATCCCCCAGTTGAACTGGCTGCAAAGATGCCGTCAAATCTATTTTTTTCAGCATAGCTAATGAAGGCCAGCAATCCTTCCCTGTCTATCTGGTTATTCCTGAACGGAGTGATCATTGGTATTATCATTTCATGGTCCATTTTTTGACATGCCAAGCAGTGATTATAATCTATCCTTGGGTTTTTTCTCGGAAGTTATGCAGTATCTATATCTTGGGAAAGTGTGCACGTGTCAGCACATTGTTTGTAGAAAATTATATATCGTGTAGCAAGATTAAGGTAAAATTTTAATTCGATGTGTAAACATGACTGATCTCCTTCAAGAAATAGAGCAGAAACGGGACGTTGTTCGAAAAATTGTCGATGAGGAAATCCGAAAGCGTGACGAGGCTTCGGAAGACAGCCATCATTTTGCAGAGCAAAGGGACATTCTTAATGCAAAAGTGCGCGAAATGAGGGAGGAAGTCAAGAAGAAAATCGCCGAGAAAAACGACCTTATTGACAAGGTCCAGAAAATGAGGGCAGAGAAGGAAGATCACTATGCCAAGCTCTCGGAATTAAGGAAGGAATACCGTAGAATAAGGGACACGTCAAATATTCAGGGCGTTGATCCCAAGGATCTCAGGATGAGGGAAAAAGAGCTGCAGAGGCTGGAAATAAGGCAGCAAACAACTGAACTTAACAAGACCGAGGAGCTGAAGATAGTTTCAGAGATCAAGAAACTTACCAACGAAATCAAGAAGATGAAGAAGCAGAGGGATGTAGAACTTGAAGGTAACGACAAGATCCGGGAAATCAATGACCAGGTTAAGAAAGAGAAAGACCTGGGAGAAGCCTTGAAAAAAGAGATAGAAGGAATATCCAACCAGATAACAGAAATCAGCGAATCCATCAATTCGCAGCTCCAGGAGCTTGATGAGGTGAGGAAGAAAGCTGATGAATACCATGAGCAGTTCATCAAACTAAGCCAGGAATCCGAAAGGAGACATGAAGCATTTATCCAGGCCAGGAACGACCTTCGTGACATGGAGAAAGTGATATCAAGCATCCGGACAAAGACAAAGACTACCAAGAAAAAAGAGAAAGAGGGAGAGCTGCAGAAAACAGCAACAACGCTGTTTGAGAAATTCAAGAATGGCGAACAGTTGACTACAGAGGATCTCCTCATACTTCAGAAGGCAGGTTTTCTCTGAATCTGATAAGGTAGAAATTCAAATTTTACGCGTAATTTTCTAATAATTTACCATCAGACTTCATCGTCAAGTATTTCCGACGAAAGAGACACGTTATAAATTCTGGACTTGCTCTGAAGGTTGAGCTTTGGAGATAGCACGCTTTCGCTGATCTCGCATTCCTCTCCAATTGTGGTATACTTCATTATTACTGATTTCTCAACTCTGCTACCGTTCTGTACCCTTGTATTATCCATCATTATGGAATCCTCTATTGTTACGTTATCTCCAATATTGACGCTGTTGTATATGGCTGAACCTCTTATGGTAACGTTCTTTCCAATGGATACATTTTCTCCTATGTAAATTGGGCCATCAACCCTAAGGTTATCTGCGGTTTCAATAGGCGTTTTTATTATGGCCTTCCCGGTGAAGCCATTCCCGGTTATCTTTGTACCGTATTTTTCCGTCATCAGCTGATTTGCTAGGATCATATCCTTTGGCCTGCCCGCATCGAGCCAGGTTCCCTCAGCTGGGTAGCCGGTTATGCTCAACCCCTCTTTCAGCAGTTTTGGGAACAGGTCCTTGGCAAAATCATAGGGTCTGCCGGATGGTATTGAATCGAGTATTTCAGGCTCCATAACATAAATTCCTGTATTTATCAGGTTAGAAAATGACTGGTCAGGTGACGGCTTCTCCAGAAATCTTGTAACGATCCCATCTGCCAGGTCAACTATGCCGAATTGAGATGTGTCGTCAACGCGGGTAAGGACTATGGTCAGTTTTGATTTCTTCTGCCTGTGGAACTTAATGATTTCTCCTATGTTGAAATCCGAAAGAGTATCGCCGCTTCCCACTATAAAGGTATCATCGATGAACTTTGATACTAGCTTGACGCTGCCTGCAGTTCCCGCAGGTTCCTTCTCAACAGAAAAGAGGATGTTCTGGTTCTCATTCTTGAAAGCTAGCACTCCATTAATCAGGGATTCAAATTTATAGCCGGTAGTTATGATTGCGTCCCTGATTCCAGCCTTGAAATAGGAATCCAGAGCAAATCCAATGCAAGGTTTCCCGGCTATTGGAACAAGCGGCTTTGGAATCGAGTAGGTTATAGGTCGCAATCTCGTACCTTTTCCTCCAGCCATTATGACAGCTTTCAGAGTCATTGAGTATCCATCGTTAAATTATAGATTAATCTTTTCAGTCGATCGCCCTGTGCGCAGGATTCAGAAGTACGGGGTTCTGAATCTCGGCTTCGCCCTGATGACGTTTATAGACGATTCATATCCAGCATCTGCATGTCTTATAACACCAAGCCCGGGATCAGCGTTAAGAACCTTTCTTATTCTCTTCTCGGCATCGGATGTTCCGTCGGCCACTATTACAAACCCACCATGAATCGCATTTCCGATTCCTGTTCCACCACCGTGGTGAAGAGATACCCATGAAGCACCTGATATGGCGTTCAGGATAACGTTCAGGACTGGCCAGTCCGCGATAGCATCGCTGCCGTCCTTCATCGCCTCAGTTTCCCTGTATGGTGATGCGACTGATCCAGTATCGTGGTGGTCCCTGCCTATTGCCACCGGTCCGCTTACAGTGCCGTCGCGAACCATGTCGTTTATTAGCAGGCCAATCTGTTCTCTTTCTCCATAGGCGGCATAGCATATTCTTGCGGGAAGTCCCTGGAAATGCACTCTTTCCTTTGCAAGTGCAATCCAGGAAGCAAGATGAGGATTAGACTTCGAAAATGTCTGGATAAGCCGGTCATCTATCCTGTAGATGTCTTCTTTCTCTCCTGTCAAAGCCACCCATCTGAACGGTCCGGATCCGATTGCAAAGAGATCCCTTATGTACGCGGGCACGTAACCGGGAATCTGGAACGCATCCCTCAGCCCAGCTTCATTTGCTCTGCCTCTGAGGTTGTTGCCATAGTCAAACACCCTGGAACCCTTAGATTTAAACCAGAGAATCGCCTTTACCTCCTTCACGATTGAAGAATATACCATCTTATGATACCTATCTATATCAGAGGATCTTAATGAATCAGCTTCGCTTAGCGTGATCCCTTCAGGTATGTAACCTATATTGATGTCATGTGCTGCCGTCTGATCCGTTACAACATCTGGAATTATACCCATCCTGTTAAGTTCAGTATATACTGTTGCCGCATTTCCCAGAAGCCCTATTGAGATTGACTTTCCGCTCTGGATAGCCTCATCTTTCATCTTCAGGGCCTTTTCCAGGGAGTCGGTTTCCACGTCAAGATACTTGTCATGTAGCCTCCTCTTTATCTTTGCCTCATCAATCTCCACAATTATACCGACGCCTTTATTCATTGTTATGGCCAGTGGCTGTGCTCCACCCATCTCTCCAAGGCCAGAGGAAAGTACCCATTTACCCTTAAGATCGTCCTGTCCGAACTCCTTCCTTGCAAGAGCGTATAGGGTTTCGTAGGTTCCCTGCAATACTCCCTGGGTGCCTATATAGATCCACGATCCTGCGGTCATCTGGCCGAACATTGTTAACCCCTTCCTTTCGAGTTCCCAGAATACATCGTCATTAGCCCATTTCGGAACTATCTGGGCATTTGATATTATAACTCGCGGTACATCTGCACTTGTCTTGAAAATCCCAACAGGCTTTCCTGACTGAACAAGCAGAGTCTCGTCGTTGTCCATTGACTTCAGCGATTCCACAATTTTATCGAAAGCATCCCAGTTCCTTGCCGCTTTTCCCTTTCCACCGTATACGATCAGGTTCTCAGGATCCTTTGCAACATCCGGGTCAAGATTATTCATGAGAAGCCTTAGCGCACCTTCCTGCTGCCAGCCTTTAGTGTTTAACGCCTTACCCCTCGGGGCCCTAACATTCTCGTGCATATTATCCGTTGTTTATGGATTGGCAAGTGATTAATTTTTACATTGAAATGTAACAATATTCTATGGGAAATCATTTTTAGGGAAGGAAATTGGGAATGATGGTGTGCTCAATTATTATAAATAAAGCCTCAGAATATTCTATATGGTTCTAAAGATGAAATTGATTTCCTGGAATGTCAATGGCATAAGAGCAGCTGCCAGGAAAGGTCTGGTCCATTTTGTCATAAAAACAAAACCTGACATTATGGCCGTTCAGGAAGTCAAGTCCGATTATTTCGATATGCCAGCCGAACTGTCAGAAGAGGGGTACAGGTGTTTCATAAACCCAGCTAAGAAGAAAGGATACAGTGGAACATTAATTTTCTCAAGAATTCCCGGAATCAGCGTGACCAATGGCATTGGTGACAACAGGTTTGATGATGAAGGGAGACTGCAGATCGCAGATGTGGGCGACATTTACTTTGTAAACGCATATTTTCCAAATTCCCAACGGGACCTGGCGAGACTTGGATTCAAGGCGGATTTTAACAGGCTGTTCCTTGACATGATTCTAGAACTTCAAAGGAAGAAGCCTGTGATAGCCTGCGGGGATTTCAACGTTGCACATACGGAGCTTGATATAGCAAGACCGAGGGAGAATGAAGGGACTCACGGTTTTACCAAAGAGGAGCGGGATTCATTCAGCAGTTTCATGGAGGCTGGACTGGTGGATACTTTCAGAATATTCACTAAGGAGGGAGGCCACTACAGTTGGTGGTCAAACATGAACAACGCACGGCAGAAAAATATAGGCTGGAGAATCGACTACTTTATCGCATCCTCTTCCCTTTTATCAAGAATAACGTCATCCACCATCCTGGAAGACGTGATGGGTTCAGATCACGCACCTTTACAACTCATTGTTTCATAGAATCATATCTTCCTGTGTATGGTCATTTCACGGTTCTCTCCTATTGAGGCCACTTCTATCTTCTTTCCGGTTCCCTCCTCTATGTAGCGCAGGTAATCATACATTTCATCGGGCAGGGATTCATAGCCTTCTTTCACGTATCCAAAAACATCATTTTCGTTCAGGGCTTTCCAGGGTTTCAAATCAACGTATACAGGTTCTACTGCCTTCAGATCCATTGATCCGTCAAATTCATCCACGGTCCTGCCATTGATTCTATAAGATTCGCATATCTTCAGCTTATCTATGCCTCCAAGTGTATCCAGCCTGGTAATTGCGAGGGTATCTACGTCATTAAGCTTTATGGAGTACCTGAGGAGGGGGAAGTCCAACCATCCAATTCTTCTCGGTCTACCTGTAGTGGTTCCAAATTCCTGCCCTTTTTCTCTAAGGTAATCAGACTCTCCCCCTGAAATCTCAGTCGGAAACGGTCCTGAACCTACTTTTGATGTGAAAGCCTTAACGACCCCTATTATTCTGTCGACTTTCCTCACGGGGAATCCAGTTCCTGACCAGACGGCTCCGGCAATGGTGTTCGACGAGGTTACGTATGGATAGATGCCAAAATCAACATCAAGTAGAGTACCATTTGCGCCTTCGAAAAGAATGCTCTTCCCATGATCTAGATGCTGTTGAAGCGCATTATGAACATCGGACATATATTTCTCAAGGCTTTTTCCGGCATCATATAACTGATCGGCCACCTTTTCCCTCTCAGCCACAATGGAAAAAGGTGAATCTTCAAGTAGAGACTGCTTCATTGAATAGATAATCTCTATTTTCTGCTTGATCAAATCCCTAGAAAGCAGGTCGATGACTCTGATGCCTGTTCTTGCGTACTTATCCTCATATGTTGGCCCTATACCCTTGGCGGTTGTGCCGATGTTCCCGGAGGACCTCCTGGATTCCTCTGCCTTGTCGAGATACCTGTGTATCTCTGAAACAACGTGAGCCTTCTTGCTCAACAGTATCCTTAGCTGGGGTCTCGATTTCCTGAGCATCGCGATCTCATCCACCAGGCTGATTGGATCTATGACCATACCATTTCCGAGCACAACTTCTCCAGCCCTCAGGCTGCCGGATGGAAGCAGGTGAAATTTGAACTTGCCCAGTTCACTCACAACAGTATGCCCTGCATTATTCCCTCCGTTGAACCTGACGACAGAATCGTATCTCTCGCTCAAGTAGTCGGTAATCTTCCCCTTTCCCTCGTCCCCAAACTGAAGTCCCAGTACGATAGTTATCATATGCACATGCATCTCCGTTTGTATGTGAAAACCGCTTCATCCGAAGCTAAAATTAAGTTGAACAAATTCACCTCCAGTCAATCTTCTTGACGGATAAAAATAATTTGATATCGAACGGTTCTGAATTCATTTTTATTGTTTATAATTTGGCTTAAATCTCAGGCAAAAGTATAATTTCCGATCAGTGATTATCAAGGGATCAATTTGGCATCTATCGAAATAAGAAATAATTCTGAACTTTTCGTCCCGGATAACCCAAGCATTGGTTACATTGAGGGAGATGGTATCGGCCCGGATATTTCAAGAACGGCCATTTCAGTAATAAACGCAGCTGTAGAAGTTGCTTACGGTGGATCAAAGCACATTGAGTGGAAAAAAATTCTGGCTGGAGAAGAAGCCTATAAGAGCACGGGTCAACACCTTCCACAGGATTCACTTGAGGAGATAAGGAAGTCTATTATAGTTCTCAAGGGTCCGCTTACTACCCCCATCGGCGAGGGGTTCAGGAGCCTCAACGTCACTCTAAGGCAATTGTTTGATCTCTATGCTAACATAAGACCTGTTAGGTATTTTCCCGGCGTCCCTTCTCCTGTTAAGAACCCGGAAAAAATGAACATGGTAGTTTTCAGAGAAAACACCGAAGATCTGTACGCCGGCATAGAATGGAAGTACAATTCAGAGGAGGCAGCAAAATTCAGGAAATTTCTTGCAGATACTTATTCTGTCAACCTAACAGATGATACTGGAGTCGGTGTGAAACCCATAAGCAGGTTCAGGTCTAACAGGTTGGTCAGAATGGCCATTAAATATGCTATAAGCAACAAAAGGAGAAGTGTTACACTCGTTCACAAGGGAAACATAATGAAGTATACTGAGGGGGCTTTCAAGGAATGGGGTTACGAAGTTGCAGCCTCAGAGTTCAAAGACAAGACCGTCACAGAAGAGGAATACCTGAAAGCTCCGGAAAAATATTCCGACAAGATAGTGATAAAAGACAGGATCACGGACAATATGTTCCAGCAGGTTCTGACCCGAACGGAAGATTATGATGTCATAGCCACTACCAACCTTAATGGGGATTATCTGTCAGATGCACTGGCTGCCCAGGTTGGCGGTCTTGGAATAGCTCCCGGGGCAAACATTGGCGATGTGTACGCGATCTTTGAAGCTGTTCATGGAACAGCTCCGAAATATGCCAGCATGGATATCGCAAATCCAACTTCGATAATGCTCTCCGGAGCCATGATGCTAAAGCACATCGGATGGGATGCCCCTTCAGAAATACTTGACAATGCAATTACCATGGCATACAAGGACCAGAAAGTGACTCAGGATCTGGCAAGGGTACTTAACATAAAACCACTCAAATGCTCAGAATTCGGAAATGAAGTCATAAAACGTATGAAACCCATCAGGCAATGAAATATGCATTCCGGCCTGTATGGTCGGAAATAAGCATTTTTAATGCAACCCGTTTAAATAATCATTCTGTTTCTTGCGACCAAATCGCCAAAATCTGAAATAGGTTGGTTGAACATTCCCATGAACATTGATAGGACTTCATTTTTCCCCGGCAAATCGTTGACATGCACAGAGGCATAATTCAGTCTGGCAACCGCACTCTTCATGGTATCTATATGATCAATGTACAGGGAACAATTGGATCCAGGCAGACGATTGTTTGCCATGGTGATCGCTTCCTCAATGGAATCTGCCTTAGTCAATATTGTCAATGGGGCACCGATATTTGGATCTGAGAATTCTATCCTTTTTCTTGGTATCACCAACATTGGTTCCATAACGTTACCCTGTACTTTACCAGCTAAGGCTGTCTCTCCAAGATCGCTTTTTACCATACCGGAAAAGACAGAAACAGCAACTAGTTCATTACTGTCAGCCACAGGACCTATAGAGTTCAAGGGATCCATTGGGTCTCCAACCCCGATTCTGCCGGTAATCTCCAGCATCCTGTTCTTGGCATAGTCCATGATATCGCTCTTTACTATCACCTTCCAGGCTCTATTGTAGTAACAACTTCCGGCGTAGAATGAGGAAGCTGTGACGTCCTCTATGATCCTGTCAACATTTTCATCGTCCCATATTATGACAGGGTAGTTCTCGTAATATCTGGAAAGAGAACTTCTTATTCCTACTTTCCTCATGACATCTTTGAAATCAGAGGGTTTTCCTGAAAAACCAAATGTATTAAAATTGACAGAGGTCAGAAGCTTGTTAAAACCTGCCTCGTCAACATTTGCAATATTGATCATATCAGCAGGGAATATTCCAACCGATTTTTCCAGGATCACCGAAGCAGAGAGTGGAGCGATAATGCTAGGCACAAAAACCAGTGATTTTCCAGTAAAGAGACTGATCCCTGACGCCGTTATAAAATCAAGAGCAGGGTTAGCGTATGATGCCTTGAAAATCAGTGGACCTGCTAACGCTGGGTTTCTTTGCAATGATCCTGTGTTTGAAAAATTACCTTTGTCTACCTGAGCAGTGATGGCGGATTCAATCGTCTTCAGTGCATGAATGGATTCAGACAACTCATTTCTTGAATATTCTATAGGTTTCCCCGTCTCCGATGTTACAAGATCAGCCAGCTCATTGGAGTAACTATCAAGAGAGACGGAAAACTTCTCAATCAGCTTCCTACGTTCTGCCATATCTGAATTGTAATAGGAGTTTGCAGCCAGGTATGCCCTATGTTCCAGTGATGCTATGGCCGCCATTGAAGTTTTTTGTATTTTCCCTATTTTCTTTAAGGAGAACTTGTCAAAAACGTCCATGATCTTCATTCCAAGCGGGGATAAAAATAATGATGATCACGTATCATAATCGCAAAGGGCTGTAGAGGGTTATATTTCGGGCTGATTTGGTATCAGTCCCGTATTTCAGACAGTTTCTTCCTGTATTCTTCCTCACTTATCTCTCCCTTTGCATATCTTTGCTTAAGTATCTCAATGGCTTCAGAATCACCGCGAATCCGTTGATCGACGTGACCGAAGAATCCCAAAACAAAATACAGAATCAGGAATATCACAAGAATTGACATTGCTGCCATTATGGGCATGAATACAAACATACCGTAGGCAGGGAAGTTATCCATGAATCCGTATCCTCCTGTATAAGGCGTCTTTCCAAAGAAGAAAATCGAAACAATGCTCAGGGCCGCCATTACTGCTATGAATGCAATAACTATCCAAAGAATTCTGCTTAAATTCATTCTCATAATTATACAAATGCTGAAAAAGCATTTAATCATTTATTGAAATGTATTTCAGAAGAGGTGAAATATCAGATTATACGATAAATGTTTCACTCCTCGGAATCTTATGTGTACCTACCTAGGGACGAGCGCGATAGTTCTTCAGGTCAACAGCGTTTGTCATTCCGTGCCTTGTTCTCTCAACCACGCCTTTTTCTTCAAGTGAAGTCAGAACACGGGTCACTGTGGCAGGCGAGAGACCAGAATCCAGGACGAGTGCGTTTTGGAGCATTTTACCGCCGTTTCGTGATATGATTCCGACTACAAGTTCCTCACTCCTGCTCAGTGCAGGTTCAGGTTTTGTAGCTATTGAAGAGGAGGCAGGTGTTCCGTAATTTTCCGTACTGATCTCAGCAAGCAGTCTCATGACGTTCCTGTAACTGTTTAACATTCTCACTGCCGAGTAAGTCATTATCAAGATGTCCGCCGAAATAACAATAATATAGAAAGTCTCCTCAATGAGCCCAATCTTTAGTCCCAGACCAATGCTCGAAATAACTATTGAGGATGATATAGCGATAGATACGACAGCAAATATAAAAAAAACAGCAAACAGCAACATGGCCGAGCCATTATCCGGCTGCCTATTCCCTTCTTTCTTCATCTGTTGACAAATGTCATGACTATCAAGCTCATTAGACTTGGCGTTATTTGATTCCTGTCAGTATCATCGCATTTTTAGGCAAAAAATATACAGAAGGAAGAAATGAAAACGTTCCTTAAGCATAAATTACGTACGGGAAACTTAATTAGGGTTCACGTTTTAATAATTCATGCTTGTCAATGAAGTCGACAGATTGCTTGATAGGCAATGTTCTCTATCATTTACAAATGATTATCAAATATTTGAGATTTCAAGGAAGTTCGGAATCCGCGCTCCTTCAATTGTGTTGCTCGATCATGATAAAATAGAGGTTTTATTCTATATCCAAAGAGGAGCGGAAAAATACAGGGAGGTGAAAATTTTCCTCGATTCCCTCGATGCAAAGGAAGTTTATGGAAACTGGGTGGTCTCGAGCAAAACTGACGAATATGATGAACTTTCAGTAATCCAGGAATTATCTCGGATTCCCTCATTCTCTATAGACGGTATTTATCTGGATCAGGGGGACCTGCACCTGCACTTCAGGTTTCATTCTAATTTCAACGAGCCTTTATCTACAGTTCTGGGGCACTACGTATCAATATTTCCAAATTTTCACATACAGAGACTGGGCCCCTCTCCCAGTTTGTTTCAGATACTGAAGAATGCAGCAACCTACGTTCCACTCTCACAGATAAGCACAGTTAATGTACACGAAACCGGACCCGTGGAGGAAAATCCGCTTGGAACTGATTGGATCCGGGAAGTTAAATTCATTTCTACTGACGGAATGATACACGCTATATATAAAACTGGATCCACTTCAGAGAAAATGGATCGGAAGGTGACAGCAATTTCACCGGATGAAGGCATATACGAAGCAACCACTGAGAACGAATTCGTCGATTTTTATTCCAGGAAAACCAACAACGATGCAATCAGTTCCTTCAGCCGTATTCAATCTGCGAAAGGCAATACGCTTTTTTCAAATTCTATTTTCCCAAGAAGTTACCTGAGGAATTACCTGAAAATAATCTCCGATGCAAGGGAACAGTTCAAGGACTGGAGAATTTCCCTGCTCGACGTTGGAGATTTTCCGTAATGGAAAGCGTGTAGGCCAAATACAATACATCCTGGCGATCAGATGATTTCCAGATTCACCTTTGCCAGGAGATGCATTTCAGTTGCCCGGTTGTAATATTTGGAAAGAGCTTCCCGTCCCTCTTTTCCAAAGTCAATGGACAGGTCGTTTACGTACATTCTTATGAACTTTCTTTCGAGTTCCATGTCTGCGTATCTTGCATATTTGAGTGAATATTTCACGGCGTCATCCTCGTTCTGCATTGCGTATTTTATAGAGTTCTCAAAATCCTCTTTGTAATTCATCGCAACTTCCTTTCCAAGTGATTTCTTGATTGCGTTGAAACCCAAAGGTACTGGAAGCGCGCCGGCAAATTTCTTCCACGCATCGTACACATCAAAGACCTTTACAAGTCCTCTCTTCTGATACGTTAGCTGCTCATCGTGGATCAGTATTCCAGCATCCACCTTTCCAGTGAGGACAGCCTCAGGTATCTGGTCGAATCTTGTCTCCACAAAACCATTGGCGGGTTCAGGGGCAAACATTCTGTAAAGCAGGTGTGATGAAGTTAAGAAGCCCGGGGTAGCTATTTTTGCATTTTTGAGGTCAATCTTATCCTTCGCCACGACTATTGGTCCGTAATTCAGTCCGAAGCTGGCCCCGGAGGTAGTGAGATAATATTTGTCTGATACGGCAGCATATCCATTGGCGGATATGGCGGTAACATCATAGAGTTCTCTCACGGATTCCTTATTCAAGGTCTCAATGTCCTTGACAACCTGTTCATATTCATAGTGCGTTTTTATCTTATGTTCAAACATTCCGTAGAACATGAACGAGTCATCCGGGTCAGGTGTATGTGCAATTACAATCTTCATGTCTGGTAATGTCAGCATTGTAGATATGTTTTCAGTTTGATCTTTGCTTATTTGTACAGAATTCAAGGTTAAATACTTGCGGACGATGTAGTTCTTTCCGGGGTTATCATGGAAAGAATAGTAATAGCATTCGGAGGAAACGCCCTTTTGAGGAAAGGCGATAGCGGAGACTTCGAAACACAGTCTGCAAGAGCGTATGAAGCATTCTCCAGCCTTGGATCTGCCTTGGCTGAATATGAGGTAGTAATTTCCCACGGAAATGGCCCTCAAGTTGGAAACATTCTCCTTCAGAATGAGTTCTCAAGGAATGTTACGCAACCTATGCCGTTATATTCATGCGGTGCAATGTCGCAGGGTCTGATAGGTCTTGCCCTTTCATTTGCGTACGAGAGGGCAAAGTATGAATTCGGGCTTTCGCGGGACATTTCAGTGCTTATGACCAGGACACTGGTCGACAAAAACGATCCTTCTTTCACAAACCCATCCAAGCCAATCGGCCCTTTCTATACGGAAGAGGAAGCTGCTAAAAACATGAAGGAAAAAAAATGGTCCATGAAGGAGGACTCAGGTCGAGGATGGAGGAGACTTGTTCCATCACCTGACCCGATTGAAATTCTGGAGAGAAAACAAATTCTGTCACTTCTTTCGAACGGGTTCCTGCCTGTGTGCAGTGGGGGCGGAGGAATTCCAGTGGTGAAATCCAATGGATTCTACGAAGGGGTTGATGCAGTCATAGACAAGGATCTGGCATCTTCAGTTCTTGCCAACTCAATCAGTGCTAGAAGGCTTGTAATTCTCACGGATGTGGAAAATGCCTTTCTGGCTTATGGAAAGCCGGAACAGGAAGCAATAGGCATTGTTAACCTGGACAAAATAACGGCTTACTCTGAAAGTGGTGCATTTGCAAAGGGAAGCATGGGTCCAAAGATTACAGCAGCAATCAGGTTCATACGGTCAGGAGGAAAAGAGGCCATAATAACGTCACTGGATAATGCAAAGGCGGCTCTCGCGGGAAAGGCTGGAACAATAATCAGGCCATGAGGCCACTTTCAGCTCTTTTTCCACCTGGTTCCAGATTTCGAAATTCTACCGGTTCTCTCCATTACCGTAAGGACATGTTCGAGTACATTGTTAGCAATATCAAGGTCGTAATCATTTTTTAGTGCAGCTTTCAGTTCGCCAGTAGTCATGGGAGAAACCATGGTCCTTCCTGAAAGATTATCCAGGTCCTCGTGGATATTCCAGGGGAATATGAACCATGTCCAGTTACTGTTATCAATCTCCTCAGCATAAAAATCTGGGACGAATTTTGATCGGTTTATGTGAAGTAAAGCTGCCGTCCTTACCTCTATGGGTGAGAATTCTGAAATATATTCCTTAGCGAGCGTCATGCTTTCACCGGTATCTGTTATGTCATCAACAAGCAGCACCCGCTTTTTTTCAAGGAACAGTACAGATCGGTTTTTTATGGAAGCTTTCCCATCGACAGCAGCGGTAAGTCCCCAGTGTTCTGTCTTTACACTCTGGAGGTCCTTTATCCACATCATGTCAGACAGGATCCTTCCAGGGACCAATCCACCGCGTGATATTCCAACTATCGCGTCCGGCTTAAATGAAAGCGATACTTTCTCCCTTATGCTGTCGCACCAGGTTTCAATTTCATTCCACGAAACAAGTTTAGCTTTGAATTGCATACGGTATCCATCAGGAGAACGCAATACCGGTTAAATTATTTCTGATACTCCCAATTAAAGAAATATTCGATCCAAGTCATAATACTCCTGCCTGACATGTTTGATCCTGGTAATTACTGCGCGAGCCATAGTATCAAGAAGCCAGTTATACACGAAGTAGCAAATGGTTATATATCTTTTTCATTTATCTAACATCATGGCGATAAGTGGATTGGATATCTTTTTGATATTTATAGCTATAATTATTATAATTATACTGCTATCTGGAATACACATTCTGAAAGAATGGGAAAGAGCTCCTGTACTTACACTTGGTAGGTACAGTGGAATGAAGGGTCCGGGACTGATATACGTTACCCCAATTATAAGTAAGATAACAGCGGTTCTTTCCACTAGGATACAGGCGGTTGCCTTCAAGACAGAATCGACTTACTCAAAGGATAACGTGCCTCTGAATGTTGATGCAGTTATGTATTTTCAGATAATCGATCCTGAAAAAGCGATATTGAACGTTGAAAATTACGCGACTGCCACGAACCTGTCTGCCCAGACTACACTAAGAGAGGTTCTCGGAAAATCATCTTTCGATGAAGTCCTGTCAGAGAGGGAAAAACTTGGTGAATCTGCAAGGGAGATAATAGATGAGAAAACTGAGCACTGGGGAGTTAAGGTTTCTTCTGTAGAGATCAGGGATGTGATTGTTCCGCAGGCACTTCAGGAAGCCATGTCAAGACAGGCTTCGGCCGAAAGGGAGAGAAGATCAAGGGTAACATTAGCAGTGGCTGAGGTTGAGGCAGCGCAGAAGATGGTCGAAGCTGCTGCTCAATACAGTTCAAACCCCACGGCTTTCCAGCTCCGGTGGCTGAACATTCTTTATGAAATAGGATTGGAAGGGAAGGGCACACTAATGATGGTACCGTTCAACACTCCAGTTGCCGGTGGCCTCACCTCAAACCCAATCAGCGTTATGGGTCTTTCTGATATTGTTAACAAGACAAAGGGAAACCAGGATTCTGATAACAAGACCCAGTAATATTCTAACCCTACACCATTTTAAAAATTTTTATTATTTCTTCCGTGGTAAGTGTATCTGGCCGTCTCTCTGCAAGATCAACGGGATACGAGTCCAGAATGCTTCTCACCATCTTTCTCCTATTTGAGAACAGTTTAACGAGCAATTTATCGAAACTCAATAAGTCCAGATCGTAAAACTCTGTTTTCATCTCAAGCGACACTATCGTTGAATCCACTTTCGGAGCAGGAATGAATAGGGATCTTGGCACAGACTTGAGCTTTTTAATCCTGAAGTTTAGGGAAGCGTTGACGCTGAGCCTTGAATACTCGCTCTCTCCTGGATTAGCTACGAGTCTGTTTGCAAACTCTTCCTGAACCATGAGTATGCAACGCTTGAAACGGAAATCCCTCAGGTGAAAGATAATCGGGGATGAAATATGATAGGGTATGTTGCCTATAATCTTGTCATAATTTCCAGCTGGAAAATCCAGGAAACTCTCTTTCAGGATTTTGACGTGTCCTGCCTCAATCTGGGAGCTGAATCTGTCCGTAAGGTTTCCATACAGAACATGATCGGGTTCGAGTGCTGTAACGCTGGGAAATGTGTTTACGAGTTCAGAGGTGATGATGCCGGGACCGGACCCTATTTCCAGAACGCTTTCGCCAGGTGCCGGATAAAGGCTTTCAACCTCAAACTTGGCAATATCCATACTCTTGAGGAACACCTGGCCGTATTTCCTGCTGGGAACCCTGGAAGATTTCATCTTGCTACAAATATGCGATGTTTCTCAAACCTATCCTGAAGCTCATCCACAATCCTTCCGGCTATCATTTTCTGTGGGTTATGTATGGTCTTCACCCTGGTTGTCAGATCATTGAAAGAATCGAACCTTTTTTTCTTTCTCTCTTCTATTATGGTCCACATTGTCTTGTTTCCGAGTCCGGGAAGAAGCTCAAGAGAATGCATTCTAGTGTTTATAGATTCAGCCTCATTGAAAAACTTGATGAATCTCTCCTCTTTCTGGTTGACTATGGATTCAAGGACAAAGGGCAATTCATTGACTGCAGCGCTTGTCAATTCCTTATAGGATATTCTCCTCTTTACAGAAATAATCT
>JAJYZU010000073.1 GCA_021799755.1 Thermoplasmata archaeon | reverse complement strand
TCAAGGTTGGGGATCGCGTCGCGACCCTTATATATATTCCATGTGGCATCTGTAAATTCTGTTTAACCGGAAGGGAAAATCTGTGTCCTAACAAGAAGACTATGGGTGAAAACCTTCAGGGATCCTATGCAAAATACGTCAAAGTACCGGAAAGGATAGCAGTTCCGGTTCCTGCCAGCGTTCCAGAAGAAATGGCCACCATTACGGCATGTGTCACTGCCATGGTTTACCATGCGATAAGCGTTGTTGGTGGCTGCAGGACAGGTACCAGGGTACTTATAACGGGGGCCAGTGGTGGTGTAGGTTCCAATGCCATCCAGATCGCCCATGCACTCGGCTGTGAGGTATTTGCGTATACCAGTTCTGCGGACAAAAAAGAGGCAATATACTCCTTTGGCGCAGATTATGTGCTTACCGGCGAAAACTTTGACAGGGATGTCAAGAATATAAGTGGCGATGGGGTCGATATCGTTCTTGAGGCAGTGGGTATGCCCACTTTTCTAAAATCATTCCGATCTCTTGCATTCGGGGGAAGGATGATTGTTGTTGGAAACATTGAACCAAAAAACGCTGAGTTGCCAATCGGAGCGATGATACTCAAAGGCAACAGGATAGAGGGGAGCATCAGCTCAACAAGATATGATATGGTATCCACTCTCCGCCTTGCGGAAAGAGGGAAGATAAAACATATCGGAACAGCACATTTCGGGCTTTCAGAGATAGAGAAGGCATACTCCTTCATCAGGAGCAAGAACCACACAGGAAGGGTCTTTATAGATGTGTGATTCCTGTTTCACCAACCTGTCGTAAATGGAAATCAAAAGGATTATTATTGAGTTAAAATTGCCGTCCTGATAACATGGAAGAGCTCATTTGCAACATTGAATTTGAGAAAGACGAGGATACATTTTATGCTCATCTTAGAACTGAAATAGGCGGTCTCAGAGAGTTCACCGGAGTTACTTTTGATGATGTACTCAACCAGGTTATCGTGGAACTCGAGGAAGAGCTGTCCTAGAGCCGGTTCAGATTTTGTACCAAAAAACATTAATTACCTTATGAGTTAATAGTTCAGTGAAAATATTATCAATACTTGCTGTTCTTATTCTTCTGATAGCACCCGCTGCATATGCCGGCAGTGCGGCAACACCAGTCAGTGTTACAACGGGATCATACCCGGAAATTTCAGTCAATACAAGCAGGGGGAATGATATCTCTGTATCTTACTCCTACCTGCTGCTTACCCTCCACCTTAACGGAATGGGTTTCGGTTCAGCGGGAGCAATATCAGTTTTCGGTGCAAATCTTGAGAAGGTTAACTGGGATATAAAGCAGGCGGCTTCGGTGACATATTTTAACTCGTCATTCTCACTTTCACCGACATTAATGCAACCCCTTGGAAATGTATCTGGGGTCTATGATAATTTGACCTCCTTCTATCCTCAGGTGACCATGTCGGTCCAGATGGGTTATGCAAAGAACATAGTTGATACAATTTATGCACAGAATACAAACAACACAAACGACTCAGCACAATTTACGAATTTAAGCCAGTCCACCTTCTATATCTCGAATTATATTACAGTCATTATACCATCACTGACCACCTCGCTCTTCGGTATGGAGCCATCATACTCACTGCAGCTGCTTCAGCAGATCAACAGTTCCATAAATGGAACAACCCCGAGATTTGATGGCATCGAAGGGCAATTTGGAGTTACTCCATTCATGGGATTTGCTTTTACGCATGGAAGCACAATAAAAAAATCGAGGAGTTTATTCTGGTGGCCTGAAAACTACACAGTCAATAATTCTTCAAAGGAAATAAAGGCATATATCCTGAAAAGATTCAGCGGCGTATATCTCGGTTTCCAGTATTCAGCAAACCAGAAAAGTTCTGTTATTTTTCAGGATCCTTACTTCAGCATACTGAATGAAACAATAGCCGGCCTCAAGATAGTCAACCAGAAGCTTCACCAGATATACCAGACACTTGTTGATAACATCGAATACCTGTCAACAGGTTCAGTCGCAGGCCTACTGCTTATTGGCGCAGCCTATGTTTCATACAGAAGGAAAAAATTCTAGGGGCCAAGAAGCGATATCAGGGCTGACGCCATGCTGTCCAGGAAACTTACCCTGTATTTTGCCAGAACATCAAGGATTCCCTGCCTGTCGGTAAGTGAAACGCCATCCTTGGATTTCACAATTATGCCTTCATCGATTAACCTTTCTATTTCCTCACGGAAAGAAGCATTCCGTAACCACTTTTCCGCATACTTTGCAGGCGCAGCACCCTTGCCAGCCAGGCATGTCAGTATGATTTCCCGCGTAATTCTATTCCTCAAATAGAATACAATACTCCGCTCCATGGAAGTACCGGAAACGTTGGAAAAATACCTGAGCATTTTCCCGTCTTTTTTCTTGACTATGACATTCTCCTTTTCGAGCTGATACAGGTGATACTCAAGCTGACCGGTCGCCATTCCTGATTTCCTCTGGAGTTCCCTGAAGTGGAGACCGGGGTTCTGGTTAATTGTATCTAGAATCATCGACCTGGTATCGCCCTTTGCTATCAAGATCAGCTTCCCCTAACTACCCCTGAATAAAAAATCAACAGTATAAATAGATCAGTCAGGGAAAAAATGAAAAGATCTATATATGTTGTGCCGAAAACACTGAATGCCGTCAGTATAAGAATAAAATCTGAGATAAGAATAAGGGCGAAAGATGCGAGCAGGTAACGAAAAATCCTCATACCTCCTACCCTGATTGCCTTTGCGACAACGACGATCATGAAAATTGAAAGTATCAACGATATACCGGTCAGAAAGATTAGAAAATCCACCATACTTATTTCTTATACAAAAATGATAATGGCCTTATAAAATCTTACCCATAAACTGTTATGATCCATAAGTGGCAAATATTACAGTGTTCAAAGACTTCATTCATTGAGAAGAAAACCATGCCTCATTAATTCCCGTCTTACATCAGACGGGATCTTGCCCCCCGACAGCTGGGATATTTTTCTCATCCATCCAGATTTCTGTTTCTCCTTAAATGTATATATTTCGTTCTTCGTCAATGTCAACAGGATCATACCTGATCCATATGCAGATTTTATGAGGTCCTGCAGATATAAGGAAATAAGTTCCTTCTGCGTTATTATTCGAATTCCCTGCGGTTTCTTCCTGAAATTCATCAGATCCCTGGTTGCGTAAACGATCTTGGATCCTCCATGTATCTTTGCCTTGAAGATTTTCCCCGCTTTCGTCATGTCACGGCAGATATCTTCAAAAATTTCCTGGTCACTGTCAGAAACAGCAAAACGTGAAAATCTATCCCAGTCTATGAACCCGAACCTTTCAATCAATTTGCGTATGGATAAAGCGAAAGCTTCCCTTTTCTCAAATTTCTCTGGGACGAAGATATACTTTCTGTTGGCATCTTTTGCGATAATTGACCTGAGGAACAATGTCTTCAGGGTGCTTCCGATTCCAAATATGTTTGTTCTGAGGCCCATTATAACCTCTCTTTCGGATACTCCGTTTGCCTCCATTACGAGACGGAGAACACGGGTCTCATTTTCCGTTAGCTTTCGATCTCGCAGACTCCTGAAAAGGGATGCAGTCTCGATTGTACCGTACACGGACTGCCCATACGCTCCCCTTATTGTATACAGAATTCTCGATCTGATGTAACTATTTAGCTGAACTGGAGATATCCCGGAATACGATGCCTCCACCTCATTGAAAAAGCCGAATGGCGAGTTCTTTATGTTATCGTAAACCGAATCCGGTGATGAGTGCAACTTTTCCTCCCTGTAGGCAGCATAATAAAGCAGGTTTTCAGGTGAAATATCAAGAAGGGTTATCTCACCAATCGAGAAGGATTTTTCAGTGACAGGTATACCGGATGAACTCGCGAGTTCAATTACCTGCTTCGGTGCATTTTCATAAACAACAGTGGTGAAAATGTTCCTGTCTACAAGATCTTTCAGGTATGGAACAAATGACGCAGCACCATCGATATCAGAAACAAAACCTTCGGATAACATCATGGTATCCTCTTTTATTTCCATGTTGAACGATAAAACTGATCTCCCATTGTAAAAGAAATGATGATCCGTGTCTGTATTCTTGAACTCCTTTCTTAGATAGACGGAAACCGGATCAAGATCGGAAATGACTGTCGAATTTTTCTCTTTCATGTCATGAATGCTTCCAAATTTTACATCCCCGTCAACATAATTTCTTTCAGCTTCTATCATGCCCTCAAGATTGTTTGTATAGAACCAGAAGAAGGAGGAGAGTTCATTGAGTGATACCGGGCCATATTTATCGATCATCATTTTAATCGCATCTTTCTTGTTTATCGGATCCGAGAGACCCTTGATCACAAACAGTGAATTATCCCGTCCATGCCCAATCAAGCAGCCGAACTCAGCACTCCTGACAAGTTGTTTTATCACCTGGCGATCGAGATTCAGTGTGCTTGCAAGATCCTGCTCCGTCCTGACGCCAGAAGCAACTGCCTCAACCAGGGAGGCAATATTTCTGTCCGGTTTCTCATACCTCAAAGAATGAAGGGCATCTATCAGCCATCCTGCAGCTATCGTCTCTTTATGTCTTATAATTCTCCCAGTCATGACAGATCCACTTTCAATTAATCTGTCCAGGTCATCCCTGTTGAAATTAGCGCACCTTGATGTGTATGACCACTCATCCATTGAGAATCCGTACTCTTCAAAATATTCTCTGATATCCGGAACGCGCCTGGTAAGATAGTTGACCCGGAGCTGCTGAATATCGTTTGTATTCCCGCTCTTCAAGGCATTGAGATCCTCTTGCAGGATATACTGCTTTGAAAACACGGGAGTGATAAAATCGAAATTGACAGATCTTTCATCGAGCATCCGGGAAAGGGCATTCTCAAGATCCTCCTGCCTTACAGGTATCCTGATACTTATCTCGTCAACAGTGAGTGGCCCGGTCGACCCTAATAGCAACCGTATCATCTCCTTGACAGACTCTATCTTATCCTTTTTACTGAAAGGCAGGTCATTTTTGAAGTAAATCACGTTTCCATCCACTAGCTCTCTTCTGATAAGGTAATGAGACTCCAGACTGGAAAGCTCGTTCCTGAGATCCTGCTCTGCCTCCTTTGATTCGGATCTGATCTCCCTGAATGTTTTTCCAGTGCAAAGATCTATAATCCTGGATTCATGAGGCAGATCATCAGCAGGTTGAAATGCGCTTCTTACGATATCGTAATAATTGATCGATGTCCACTGGGGGGCCTTCGCAAATACTGATACAAGTTTCCTCTCGTGAATAATTTCCTCAATATCTTTCCTGATGTCATACGATGCATACGGAAATGGGGAATTAAACCTGTTCCTGAGCGGATCGACAAAGAGAAAATGGTCAATATTCCTCACGAGATCTTCCTTACTGGCTATTTTTGGAACCTTAGACAGGAAATAGTTCTCGACAATCTTTGCATCTCTGAACATAAAGGAAATTGTATTTCCGGAATAAATCCTGTCAAGTATCTTCCCCTGAAGATCCTTCAGTATCTTAGATCTATCCTCCATTAGAACTATGTCTGATATTCCTGCAAGTATGAGGCCATACGAGAACGGGCTACCCTCGTGTGAATAATCATTTATCGAATACTGCCCGCCTTTTATCACGGAATCGACATAACTTTTAGCTCTTGGGACATCCATCATATCATTCATTATCTCATGATAAGTCTCCTTGATAACAGGGAAAGTCTCCATCGAACCGAGGGTTCGCAGGACCTTGTCACTTCTCAGCTGCTGCCTTACCACGGATATGTCGAACCCCTTGTATTTCCTGAGAACCATCAATGACCTTGT
>JAJYZU010000002.1 GCA_021799755.1 Thermoplasmata archaeon | reverse complement strand
GATACACCCCTTAAATCTGTGATAATGGTATCTCACAACCTCACAGAGGTACTGGAACTGGCGGATGTAATATACGTGATCAATGGATCACCTGCCACCGTCGTTGCAAGAGTTGATGTTCAGCTCTCAAGACCGAGAAATCCTAGGGATCCGGAGTTTGATAGATATCTTGACCGGCTCTACGGTCTCCTCACCCCAGGGAAGGTGAAACGGAATTGACAGGGGTCCTGATTCTTGTCCTTGCTGTACTGGCAACGGCAGTCAGGGTCCTAGGTCTGATACTTTTGTCAGTCGTATCCGGTTGGTTCCTTGCGTATGAGACTATCACCAACAAAAAGTTTGAGAATATTTTCATAGCATCAATTGAGGTTTTTGAATCTGTGCCTGTTATTGCATTCTTTCCTGTTGTCCTGATACTTTTCGTTGTCGGTATAGGGGGATCGCTTGGCGTTGAACTTGCGGTGGATTTTCTAGTTTTCACTGCAGTGGTCTGGAACATATGGATGGGGGAATATCAGGCATTCAAAACTGTGCCAAGAGAAATGGTCGAAGTGACAGAAAATTTCAGGTTCACCTTCTTCGAAAGGCTGAGATATCTCTATATCCCGTTCTCGGTGCCCAGAATCGCAGCAAACATATTTCCGAGCGTGGCCGACGGATTCTTCTATATCACTGTCAGTGAAGTGTTTGTAATAGGAGCCCATACCTTTCAGGTTTTTGGGATCGGGTTGTACCTGAATCAGTTTGTCCTGGCGGGACAGTGGAACGACGTTGCCACGTTGCTGGTTATTCTCGCGGTGGTGATTGTTATAATTGTGGTGCTTATGAGAGAATTCAGCAGGTATGCGGTATCAAAATTTACCATTGATACTGACATGCCCATCGTTAGGAGAGGTAGACTGAATGTTCGTGAATCCCTCAGGAGTTCCGCTGTTGCAAGTGTAAACCCCCTCAACAAACTTGCAAAATATAACAGGGTCCGCAGGGTGAGCAGGAGGGTGCAGCAGGACATCTATTATGAGGAGAAGAGTGAAAAAAAGTATGGATATATCCCAGGAATTATTGGCATACTGTTACTGACTTTCCTGGTTTATGGAATTTACAGAATAGTGTCCGGCGTTGCCTTTTCAGAATGGATTTATCTATTTTCCATTACTCCAAGACTCCTATTTGACCTGCTTTTGGACTATGCCAGGGTGGGGGTCATAGTCGCTGTTTCCTTCGTCTTTTCCATTTTTGTGGGATATTATCTTGCTGTTAACAGGAAGGCCGAAGCAGCTGGAATACCGTTGATTGAAAGCATTAGTGCATATCCTGTTCCAACTTATTTTCCATTTATATTCCTTGCGGCGTCACCCTTTGTGTTTTCCCTTTTTGGCGGGTTGACAAATGAGGTGTTTGTGCTGTTCCTTGGTTTTATGAGCACTTTCTATTACGTTTTTTACAGCTTCTGGATGGGTGTCAAGGCCATGCCATCCGAGTACAGCGAGTTGATGAAAAATCTCAATCTTACATTCTTTCAGAAGATGAAATTGATCATAATGCCATCCACCTTTCCTTATCTGATCAGCGGAGTCTCTTCCACCATAAACAGTGCCTGGGGAGGTCTGATGATTGGGGAATTCTGGCCGTCGATTATTGGCGATAAAACACTCACTGTATCAAACGGCCTGATGAAAGTCATAGACGTCGCAACGAGTACTGGAAACATGGATGTTGCGGCCTGGGGATCGTTTCTGTTTGGCATAATAGTAGCGGTGTATTCCATTCTCTTCACCAGACGTATGATGGATCTTGCAAGGACAAAATATGTCGCAGAAGAGGGAATTTATGCAGCATAACACTGCCTATGCCTACTTCCAAAATAATCCTAAAAAATGTTTACATTGCCTCTAATCCAAACGCGTTGAACAGAAAATGCCTGTCAGTCGACTGATATTTGGCCATTCTTCATCCTATTATGAAAGGAGGATCAGGATGGAGATGATAATTTCAATACCTCAAACCCTTCGTCAGTCTTTTTCAAAAGACCGGAATAGAGCCCCCATTCTATGAGTGTTATCTCAAGGTCTCTATTACCCGATGGCGTGTTGTATGTCTGTATGCCATTTTCCTCGAGACTTGTTGATAGATCCTCAACCTTAAAACTACCGAGTTTCAGGGCAGAATAGAATGGTTCGACGTTGTCCAGGGAGTTTGCAAGTATCACCCTTCTCTTCTTGGGGCTCGCCCCGATATATTCCTTGCCTTTCTGAGTTATCGAGATGTCACCGTCCGTAACATTCACAAACCCTAGCGTTGACGCCGTGTACACTATGGGTAACAGATCGTCGAGGTCTACTTCCATCTCCTTTTCCAGTTCAAACAGATCGGTCTTGTCTTTGAATATAAAATTCAACACATACAGAAGACCCACAAGATCTGCTATTCTGGCATTGGGTTCAATACTTTCCATCTTCTTATTTTATGTATTGCATTCTTTTTATTTAGACTTTCTTACACATCCATGCTCACATTCAAACATATTCACCTGAATATGGTGAATTCCATAAATAATCTCCTGGAGAATAAACTAAAAGCTATTCTATGAAAGAGCCCTCATGGCTCTGATGATCGAGATAGATGGAAACTCACTGGCCTTAGAGTCCGTATTGAGGGTTGCAATGAATTTTGAGGAAGTAAGAATCTCCCCCAGAGCACTGCCTGTTATAGAGAAGTCCAGGCGGGTTGTGGAAAGTGCACTTGCCTCCGGTAAAGGAGTGTATGGTGTTAACACCGGTTTCGGAAGTCTTCTCAACGTGAGGATTGATGAAAAGGAGGCTGTGGCACTCCAGGAGAATCTCATCAGAAGTCACTCTGCGGGAATCGGTGATCCGCTGAGTGAGGAGTTTGTGAGGGCAATAATGCTTGTGAGAGCTAATAGCCTGATAAGAGGATTTTCTGGTGTGAGGAGGGAACTAATAGACAAGATTGTTGAATCGCTCAACAAGAGATTCTACCCCTACGTGCCTGAATACGGATCAGTTGGTGCCAGCGGCGATCTGGCCCCCCTTGCACACATTGCACTTGCGCTCATGGGTGAGGGCTATTGTATATCGGACGTTGGGAAAGCAAAGTCTGCGGAAGAACTTGCGAAGAATCGTATGGCTCCCCTCCGCCTTAAGGAAAAAGAGGGTGTTTCTTTCATAAATGGAACCTCCGCCATCGCAGGAATACTTTCCGTTGAGATTGGAAAATCCTACAACATATTGGAAAACGCCTTAACATCTGCGTCCATATCGATGGAGGCCTTGAGGGGCACCATTCTTGCCTTTGATCCTGTTGCTGTTGCAGCGAGAAAACAGAAAGGTCAATCAACTGTCGCTTCAATTATCCGGAAACTCCTTGAGGGGAGCAGGAACATAGAAAAATCTTCACTGGAAAAGGTTCAGGATGCATACTCGCTCAGGTGCATCCCCCAAGTCTATGGAGCTGTGCTGGACACCTTGAATTACGCAGCCGGAGTTCTTACTGATGAGATCAATTCCACCACGGACAATCCGCTTGTGTGCAACGACAGGATTATTTCCACAGGAAATTTCCATGGGGAGCCTGTTGCATTTATTGCTGATTTCCTGGCCATAGCGCTTACTGATCTGGGAAACATGATAGAAAGGAGGATTGCCAGACTCACGGACAGCAGCCTGAGCGGCCTTCCTGCATTTCTGACAAGGAATTCAGGCCTTAATTCCGGTCTTATGATTGTTCAGTATACCGCTGCAGCACTTTGCAATGTTAACAAGGTGCTGGCGCATCCCGCATCCAGCGATTCCATTCCAACCTCCGCAAACCAGGAGGATCACGTCAGCATGGGCATGAATTCGGCCCTCAAACTTTCGAAGGTCGTTGAGAATCTCGAGAGAATTGTAGCCATGGAATACCTTGTCGCAAATCAGGGACTATATTTCATTGATCAGAAAGTGTCTCCTTTTGTGAATTCGATCACCTCTGAACTCAGAAATGTCGTGAGTGAGTTCAAAACGGACAGATCACCCAATCCCGATGTGGAAAATATCATCAACCTTATGAGATCGCCTGAATTTAGGAATAAACTTAAGAATTGGGGATCATATCTGGTTCCCTGGCTTTGAGGTAGTTTATAATGGTAAAAGAAGAAAATGCAATAATCGCAGCGAAGGGGAAATCCCTGCTGGAATCAGTACCAGAAAAGATGAGGCCAAGAGTGGTTGCTGCGGAAGTGGATGGAAAAATAGTCGATCTTTCAACAGTTACCAATGATAGACCTGTCCGGTTCAAGCCCGTATACATTGACTCACCTCACGGTCTTGAGATACTGAGACATTCCGCAGCTCACCTTCTGGCACAGGCAGTGACTGAACTTTATCCCAGCGCCAGACCTAATGCCGGTCCTCCAACGGAAGACGGATTTTATTACGATATACAGATGGACCCGATCAGTTCGGATGAACTGGCTGCCATTGAGAAGAGAATGCTGGAGATTGTAAAGAAAGATCTGCCCATAGAGAGGCTTGTGCTGCCCAGGAAAGAACTTGAGGAACTTTTCAGCAGCAATATTTTCAAGCTGGACAAGATCAGATCCAAGGTCGCAGAGGAGGGGAGCTCAACAGCATACAGACAGGGTGAGTTTACTGATTTCTGTACTGGTCCTCACGTTCCGTCCACTGGCTATATCAGGGCCCTAAAGCTTCTTTCAACCGCCAGCACTCACTATCTGGGTGACGAAAACAGGGAGAAGATGGTGAGAATATACGGAACTGCTTTTCCTGACGAGAAATCTCTGAAAAACTATCTAAACATGAGAGAGGAAGCGCTTAAAAGGGATCACAGAAAGATCGGCCAGGAAATGGATCTATTTGTGTTCAATTCCGAGAGAGGACCTGGTTTTCCGTTCTACACCCCGAATGGACAGATCATCAGGAACGAACTGATGTCCTTTATGAGAAAAATAAACGAGAAATATGGCTGGGTTGAGGTATGGACCCCCCATATTTATAAAGATACGATATGGAAACAGTCAGGCCATTATGCAAAATACAAGGCCAATATGTACACCTTCACCCTTCCCGACGGTGACAGTTATGGCGTTAAGCCCATGAACTGCCCGGGCCATATCACAATTTTCGAACGCAATCTCTACAGCTACAGAGACCTTCCAGTCAGGTACTTCGAAGCAGGTACCGTCTACAGGTATGAGAAGTCGGGTGAGGTCGGGGGATTGACCAGACCGAGGGCATTCACCATAGACGATGGTCATGGTTTCATGAGAATCGACCAGATAGTTGAAGAGATAGAGAAGGTCCTTGCGATGGTCAAGGAAGTCTTCCAGACCGTGTTTTCCAATCCAGTTATAACCTATGATCTGAGCGTTATTGACAAGGAAAATTACCAGAATTACCTTATATCATATGTATGCAGGGAATGCGGCACCGTCACGGACATGAGGAAAGCCGCATCAGACAGCGATATTGTCTGCCCGAATTGCGGCTCAAAGTCGCTGGATCCTGATTTCTCAAGATGGGATCAGGCAACCGAGGCACTGAGGGAGGCACTGAAGAGGAATGGAATATCCTATCAGGAATTCCCCGGAGAGGCGGCATTCTATGGACCGAAGATTGATGTTCACGTGAAGGACGCCATCGGGAGAAACTGGCAGCTTTCAACTATCCAGATCGATTTCTTTATGCCCGGAAATTTCGGACTGAACTATGTCAACAGTTCAGGAAAGAAAGAGACCCCGGTTATGCTTCACAGGGCAATATATGGCAGCTACGAAAGATTCATGGTTATACTTCTTGAAAGTTATGCGGGAAAACTTCCCACCTGGCTTGCGCCGCTCCAGTGTTACATTGTACCTGTAACCGAGGAATTTTCAGACTATGCGTATACTGTGAGGGATAAACTTCAGGCACGTGGGATAAGGACGCAGGTTGACAACTCATCAGAAACCCTGAGCAAGAAGGTGAGGTCGATAAGACCAAAACGCCCTGCGTATGTGGTCGTGGTGGGCAAAAACGAGGTAGACAGGAAGACTGTATCCGTCAGGAACAGAACAGATAAGCAGAAGGAGTTTAACCTGGATGAGTTTGTCGATCTTATCGGTGAGGAAATCTCTGAGAAAAAAATATCCCAGATATTCTAGGGCTGGAGATTTTCATGCCCGGAAACATTTATACTGCTTTCAGCATTTGAAGATACTGTGAGGTGTTTGATATGACTGAATGTGTGATGTATAACATGATTCTTGGGAATTATCATCCATCAACAATATGTGTTGAGATGTCTAAGCTTGATGATTCACTCACTGCTCTCTCTGAAATAATAGATTCAGAGTATATTGAGGATGAGATGCAGGAATTTATAGAAAAGTATGCAAGAACTGACGAAATCATGCCGGAAGATAAAACGGTTGGTTTCATTGTTATTCACAGAGATAAGAAAAACTTTGCAATCTCAATAAATAAGAACGATGATAAACTTGCAGAAAGGCTGAGGACCATTGCCAAGAATTTCGCGTCCAAGGGTTACAGGGTTGAGACCGACATAGCCGGACAGGAGAGAAATGAATAATTTATACCAGTGGCTTTAAAATAAAGATATAAATAAGTATTTGTTATGTTAACCGCATGTTCGATTCTCCCGTCGACTGGATTATTATAATTGCTATAGTGCTCATCCTCTTCGGAGGGGCAAAGAAGATACCTGAGTTTGCGAGAAGCTTGGGAAAGGCTTCTGGAGAGTTCAATAGGGGAAAGCTTGAGATTGAGAGAGAGCTGAAAAGCTCCTTTGCAACCACCACGGCTTCATCCTCCGGCCAGAGTTCAAATCTCCACGAGGCGGCAAAGAACCTCGGAATAGACCCTGCAAACAAAACTGACGATGATCTCAGGAGAGAGATGTCCGAGAAACTAAAGAATTAAAGATGGCCGATCCTGGTTTTTTTAACTCTGATTTTATAAAGCATATAGAGGAGCTCAGATACAGAGTTATCAGGATCATATATTTTGTCGGATTCTTTTTCATTATATTTTTTATGTTCAGAGTCGACTATTTCACCATCATGGGTAGTCGTGTCCCCCTTCTTTATCCAAACCCTTACCAGAACCTCGGATCGCAGTTCCTTCATGCCATTGAAGCCCACGTACTGCCAAGTGGAACCAGCGTAATAATTATAAAGCCTACTGATGGAGTGGTTGCGGACATGTACAGTTGTATATTCCTGGCCCTTCTTTTCTCAACTCCGGCCATAGCCTATCATCTGTGGAAATTCATTTCTCCCGGGCTCAAAAAGAGTGAAGCCGAGACGATCAGGTCTATTGTGGTGCCTGCCACGCTCCTGTTTCTTGCGGGATCTTTTGTGGGACTTTGGTATATTGCCCCTGAACTGTTCAGGATCTTCAATTCATTTGACGTGGGATTGGGGGCAATAAGCAGCGTGAGTGTTCTCTCCTTTATTTCCTTCATTTTCATATATATCCTTGCATTTGGCGTTTCCTTCGAGGTGCCGGTTTTCATGGTTGGACTTACAAAATTTGGCCTTGTTGAGTCCGGATTCTGGGAAAAGAACTGGCGCTACGCGGTCGTTGCGTCCTTCGTGTTCGGAATGATTTTCTCGCCTGGCGTTACCGGCTTTACCATGGTGGTCATCGCACTGCCTATGATTGCACTTTACTTCGCCGGAATATTTTTTGCCAGAAGAGTGGAATCACGGGACGTTGAGGCTGCCGAAAGCACTGTCTCTGAAAGTCTCTAGCTGCTTGAGCCTGATTCTTGCGGGATCATAGATTCGTGATAGTATCTGAGTGGAGTTGTTTCTTTTTCTGCGCCTCATATCCTTGTACCTGTGCAAAAGGTGCACATCCAGATCTGATATGCTCTTCTCAAATTCAGCTTCATTCTCCGTTACAGCAGAGATGATCCCAAGATTTACCGCTGACTTCGCATCAAATATCTCGCCTGAAAGAATTTTCTTTTCCCAGGCCTTTCCGTATATGTGATCTTCCGGGTCTGCAAGCAGGAACGGCATGCCATACCTGATATCTGGAAAACCGAAAATTGAATTTTCCGAAGAGAATGCAAAATCAGATAAAAGCACAATCTCCAGTCCCATTCCCAGAGCTGGACCATTCACACGGGAGAGGAAAAGTTCGCTTGATCCTGTAATCAGGTTCGACAGTGTTGACGATAGAGAAAGAAGATCCTGGAAATATTCAGATTCCCGCAACCTGACGCAGGAGGCATCATAGCCAAGTGAAAAAACAGGGCCGTTTGATTCTATGAGCGCAATGCCCTCTTCGTGACTTCCAAGGATCTCGGCGACTGCCTGTATCATGTCCTGTATTGACTCTATATCCAGTATCCTGTACTGGATAGTGTTCAAAGTAATCCGGTGTATGTTTTCCTTAAGAGTAAGTTCAACCTTTCTTCTGTTGTTGATCCACACTGAGTCTTGATCATGTTTTACAATATAACAGTATCAATAGGTTTTGCTGGGATATGATTATGTCAATCTTCAAAATATTCCATATCAATTCTGCCATGAAAAAAGATGATTAAGTAGAAATCAGTAGAATGATCTGGTGCATCCTGCCTGTATTGCATATAACATCATTGATGGGCTGTGAAGGATCACGTGCTTCATCAGCCTCGGGATTTCAATCAGGTCGTTGCCTGTTTTTGCCCTGAATGTTCTCAATATCCTCGGTATGTCAAGAACCTTCTTGTTCGGAACTGTGTAAAATATCTTTTTTATTCTGTAATGATCGAGCAGGACCGGATACAGTTCCGATCGCCATTCCCTCTGATACATTTCAGGATTTTCCATTGATGCCGCCTTTCCTGCCAACTGGCCGGACCACGTGGCACCCTGCAGCCCGCCGCCGGTTGATGCAAAAACACTGTTTGCCGCATCGCCAACTATCATGATGTTTCCGAATACCACCTTACTTGGCGGATGGGCAACCGGAATAAGATGTGATATTGTGTGATGGACCTCCCCCGTCAGTTCAGGATGATCCCTTGTAAAATCTCCTAGGGCGGAGACGGGATTTTCCCTGCTCTGTTTCACCACACCTATGCCTATCCTGCGAAGATTATTTCTGTCAGGGAAATCCCACACATATCCACCCGGAGCATGCCTGCTTAACCAGAATGATATGTCAAAGTCTGCCCTCGGAGGGAGTCTTCTTGTTTCCTCATAGCCTACTATCATGTCAATGTCCTGAGGTTTCTTCTTCATAGATGTGAGAGACGTTGTGGGACCTGAGGCTATTATTATATTTCTGGCAGTGACGTTTCCTTTTGTCGTGCCGATCTCATTGTGCGCTATTTTCAGGACTCTTGTATTCAGCTCAATGTTAAGGCCCTTCGCCAGGTACTGTTCATACTTCGTGAAATCGTAAACGTATCCCACATCATGATTGTAGCGCATCACTGTGAGATCACCATCATCATTCTGTATCCCCACTGATCTTATTCTTGCTGAGACGATCTCATCATTTACAGGCATTTTTAGCTTATGCACAAAATACTCCGAGATTCCACCGGTCGATCTTATTGGAACGCCAATCCTCTCCTTCGAATCCAGTATAATGTAATTTTTTCCGGATTCATGGAGAATTCTTCCTGCGGAGAGCCCTGCGGTGCCGGCACCCACAATCACAGTATCGTAATCGAACACTATTATTCAATTCGTATTTGATGATATACTTTGCGCCGTTTATCTGGGCGCACTATCTTTACTGTTTCAAACTCGTCCTGCTTTGAGACCGCTGCGATACAACGGATTTCCTGGAATAATAGCTGCGATAAAATGGTCGAGAATCAGTACATGGTCAGATTGAATTTTTCATCTGCCTCTCTGTATGATTCCAGGTCGTGTATATTCAGGAGCCTTGATATGTGTTCCATGGGTGCTGAAACCTTCTGATCATAGGCCTCACGGCCCAGCTCAAGTCTTCCCTTCTCCCGGCTGAACATTACTATTTCGCCGTACTTCTTCAGGCAATGGACGCATTCTGCCGCTTCTTCCTCGTTTTCCACACCCTTAAAACAGCTCATGAAATCGGTCACAGGTCATCGCACCTCTTCTGATCGAATCTCGGGTAATCAACATCATATCTGTCCATTGTGTACCGTATGTAATAGACAAATGCCGAGATAAGTTCCTTTTTATCATCCACCATGTAAAACAGTTCGGAAAACTTATCTGATGATATTTCCCTCTCTGCATCGTCAGCATTTATCTTTCCTTTGATAAGTTCTTCGATGATGTCCAGGAACTTTTCCATTTCAACATAATGATCCTTCTTGGTTGCCATAAAAAGGTATTTTGATTTGATCTTTCTCCGTTCCAGCCATTTGATCGAGGACCTGACATCGCCCATCAGCATGAATGATTTTACCTCTTCCAGATCAAGAAGACCGTTCATCTAGAAAACCCCCATAAGCGCAGTGGCAGCCGTGTAGAAAATGTTGAATATGTAAAACGAGAAAAAGAGCACTATAACTATGATTGCAGAAATCACCACGGGAATTACTGTGCCTGACGAGATGATGAACTTGTCCTCACCCTCCGGCTTTTTCCAGTACATGTACATTATAACCTTCAGATAATAGAATACCGATATGGCACTGTTCAGTATTGCTATGATTGCAAGCCACCACAGCTTACCCTGCACAAGATACAGGAACATGTAGAATTTTCCTGTGAAACCGCCGGTAAATGGTATGCCAGCCAGTGCCAGGAGAAGTATAGAAAGGCTGAGAGCAAGCGCGGGTGATTTCTTGGAAAGCCCAGAAAGATCAGATATTTCCGGTCCATCCTTTTTGAACGCATTCATGGAAAGGAATGCGCCTCCCTTCATGAAAATATAAATCAGGGAATATATCAATGCCGCGGTGACTGCGTATGTGGCCACGATGGTATAGGACCCGTTTGTCCACACATCATATGACGTTATGGAAAAGACCAGTATCAGGTAACCTGCCTGTGCAACACTTGAATAAGCGAACAGCCTCTTTATGTTGTTCTGTGAAAGAGCCGAGAGATTTCCGTATGTCATGGTGAGTATTGCCAGGATCGAAAACAGTACGAATACATCCTCCCCTATGTACTGGAATCCGATTATGAAGACCTTAAGCATTATCATAAAAGCCAGAAGTTTGCTCCCCGTGGAAAGGAATGCTGAGACGGAATTCTCTGCGCCATCATATGTATCTATTGCCCACTGGTGCATTGGAAATATCGCGAGCTTGAAGCCGAATCCTATTGTGAGGAATATCAGAGAGATAAGAAGCGCCTGAGTGGAGATTATGTTATACGCAGGGAGCAGATAGAAAGTGCCGGTTGCCTGGAAGAAAAACGCTAGTCCGAATATGATGAATGATGTGGAAACAGCTCCTGTGAAGAAGTATTTTGCTGAAGCCTCAAGGGTTCTCCTTGTCTTGTGGAAACCTGTCAGGACATACGTGCCAATACTCACGGACTCAAACGCCACAAAGAGGATTATGAGGTTCATGCTGAAAGCGGCTACCAGCATTCCAGTGGTCACAAACAGGAGCAGGGCGTAAAATATCTCCCCCTTCTTTTCTATATTCCTGAGCGCCGGGATGGTAACATAGAGCGCGGATATTATGAAAAGGATGGAAAAATAGAGACCAAAGTCGTTGAACTCAATGCTCCTGAAAAGGACATATTTCTGTACTTCCGGTATGATAAGAAGCAGGAGCATTGAAATTACAAGGGAGACGGATGCAATAGCTGAAAACAGCTTCTTGTTGCCTGAAAATATCCCTGTGAACAGGAGAATGAATCCTGCAATTCCAAGAGCGATCATGGGATAAAAGTATTCAAGGGATGCGAAACCTGTGACTGTCGATATAAACTCGTTATACATCAGAATCCTCCAATATAGCCTGTAATCATCGGAAATACTATTCTGGGAAATACACCCAGGATCAGAATGACTATGAAAATAGAGAGCATTGCGCAAAGCTCAGTGCGCGAAAGATCATGTATAGGACCAAGTTTCTCGTTGTATGGTCCATATAGTGTTCTCTGCGCAGCCCAGATATGGTAGGAAGCCGTGATGATCATGGCAAATATAACGAAGAATACCAGTGCGCCTATTGCCTGGAACGATCCTGCAACAATTGAGAATTCTGCAACAAAACCGGCAAGGCCAGGAAGACCAAGGGAAGCAAGCAGTCCTCCCAGAAGTAGAGTGGACATCAGGGGGGCTTCCCGGTATATTCCTCCCAGTCCATAGGTCGTATCATGTCCGGTGTACTTCTTTATGTAGTAAAGCATGGAAAATATAAGTGCAACAATCAACCCGTGAACGAATATCTGGTAAATTCCTCCGGCAAGATCAATGGTGCTGTTCGTGCCTGTTGATATGAGACCTGATCCGAATGATATCATAACAAAACCCATGGAACTTGCGCTGGCGTATGCCATCATCCTCTTAAGGCTTGTCTGAAACATTGCGGACAATGAGAAGTAGATCAGGCTTATTATTCCGAGGTAGATGAAAATCCACATTATGTACACTGGGATGACTGCATAGATATTGTAAAGAATGCCAAATAATCCGTATCCCCCCATGACAGAGAGAGCCCCTGCAAGTATCACGGTGACTGGATAAGATGCGGTTTCGTAGCTGTCAGGAAGCCAGGAATGGAGTGGGAATGATGGCAGCTTGACAAGAAAACCGATCATGAAACCTGCTATCACGAATATCTGGTAGAAGTATGGCATTGACGTAAAGAATGCCGGATTGAGAAGACTTGATATCTGCATGGTGAGAATTCCTTTTTCCGTGTAATAGAAAGAGTACAGAGTGAAAATGGACAGCAGTATGAACACAGAGCCGATATGCGTGTATACGAAAAACTTCAGCGAAACCGAGTCCTTCCTTGATCCTCCATACAATCCTATGAGGAAATAGACCGGTACAAGAACGATCTCCCAGAAAACGTAAAAGAAGAACAGATCGGTGGAGAGCAATAGCCCGAAGGTTCCAACCTCCGTAAGCATAATCAGGCCATAATATATGCCGTTACCTTCCCTGGAAACGAATAACGCGATAAGGGTTATTATTGATGCAAGAATTATGAGAATATCCGTAAACCCGTCAAGTCCCAGCGAAAAATAGAACCCGCTGCCAGATGAGAGTGTTATGCTGTATGTGGAAAGATATCCTCCTGAATATCCCTTGTAAAACTCCGCTGCAGAATATGCTATCACTCCTATGGATACTAGCAGTGCAACAATCTTTGAGAAGCTGCCTGAATATTTTCCCATGAAGAATGTGATTATTGATGCAGCTATCAGTGCAAAAAATATGTACTCTATGATCATCTAAAGCCCTCCGAGGAGTTCAAGTATCAACAGAACAACGGCTGCAGTCACTATTATGACCACGAAATAATTTTCCACAATTCCCGATTGCAGCTTTCTGAAGCCCTTTCCAAGAGAGACAGCGGATCGACCGAGCGCTTCCACTCCCCTATTGTATGAATATTCGAAACCGGCGAAAGCCGAGGATAGGGGGAGTATTCCCTTCTGCGCGATTCCATTTGTGAATGCTGAATCAAGGTAGTACTTGTTCTTGAGTATTTTGTAACCTGGAACTGCGGAAAACCTGATCCTCTTCCATGCTTCCCCTGCGTAAATGAAATAGGTGACAATCACCCCTATAATCAGGAATACTATTGGTATAAGTTCTATGAGAAGGGGAACTGTGGGAATAATCGTGGAAGGATTTATGAAGTTATAGAAGTCTGACTGATATATACCGTAAATGAGGGCAAGTATTGCCAGCGGAAATAATGGCAGAAGAGCCCATATTGATGGATCTTTTGCTTCGGAGGCCAGATGAGACCTCGGTTTGCCCAGAGCAACCAGGAAAAACATCCTGAAAGTGTAAAGCACCGTCATGAACGACCCGACCTCAAGAAAGATCCATGGAATGGCGAACAGGAACGAGTGCTGCTGTGTATAGAATAGATAAGAAGCATCTATTATTGTATCTTTGGAAAAGAATGCTGCGGTATAAGGTACCGCTGCAAGGGTGATGGATCCTATGAACATGAGCGAAATTGTGATGGGCATCCTTTTCCAGAGACCACCCATCTTTCTGACATCACGTACATCCATTAGGGCTATCAATACCGCGCCGGCTGTAAGGAACAGGAGCGCCTTGAAAAATGCATGAACAACGAGATGATAGAGCGAGAAGGATACAACCTCGCCACCAAGAATACCGCCAAGACCCAGGGCTGCCATCATGTAGCCAAGCTGACTGATGGTTGAGTAAGCAAGTATTCTCTTAAGATCGTTGACAACCAGACCTATGGTGCCTGCGAAAATCGCAGTAAACGATCCTATGAATGCGACGGTGTAGAGCGAAAGCGGATATGCTTCTAAAAACAGGGGATAAACCCTAGCGACAAGGTAAATTCCGGCCGTCACCATTGTGGCAGCATGTATCAGCGCAGATACAGTTGTTGGACCCTCCATTGCATCAGGAATCCATACATGAAGCGGAAATTGCGATGACTTTCCTATGGCCCCTCCCAGGAGCAGAAGTGATATAATCGTGAGATTTTCCTTTCCTATCAGCGCCGGGAGAGAGGAAGCATGGTTGACTATGAACGATATGCTTAACGGATCAGCTGTCACTGATGAATATGGCGAAAGTGACGTGTAAAGAACAGCCAGTCCCACGAGGAAGAGCAGGTCGCCGACTCTTGTAACTATGAATGCCTTCTTTGCAGCCGCGGTTGCATTGGGCTTGAAGAACCAGAACCCTATTAGCAGGTAGGAACAGAGTCCCACCAGTTCCCAGAACAGGAAGAATTCAAGCAGGTTTGAAGATTCAACCAGGCCCAGCATGCCTGCAGTGAAAAGGGCTGTTTCTGCAAAATAAACGTGCCTGTTCGGATCCTTCTTCATATAGTACATGGCGAACAGATGAATCATGAGGGAAACAAAGGAAACCATCATGATCATAACGACGGTCAGATGGTCGACGAATACTCCATAGTCAAGGTTGTAGAACCAGTTTATCTGTGAAGTGACAACATTGCCGGATGAAGCATTCAGGTAGAGCAGGTATGATAGCACAAGGGAGATGGCTATAGAAATGGAAGCGATTATCCCAGCTATGTCCTTCCTGTATTTCCCTGCCACCAGTGCAATTGGCGCAGCAATGAGCGGTGCAAGAAACACGAACCACGCGTATACGTCTTCCATTATTCTCTAATCTCCTTGAGCAGCGATATGTTTACCTTGCCGAATCTCCTGAATATTGCTATGAGTATGCTTATTCCAATGACTGATTCAACAGCGGCAATCGCTATGACCATGAGAGCCAGTATTATTGGCTGCATTGATCCGTAGGATGATGCAACCAGTGCCAGTACTGCAGAGTTTATCAGGATCTCAATTGATATGAGCATCTTGATACCCACCTTTGATGACATGACCCCGTAGAGACCGACAGTGAAAAGGAACATGGCAATGGTGTCTGCGATCATCAGTTCCATGTTTATTCCTCCCTGCCTGATATGTAAAGCATTCCAATAATCCCTCCAACCAATATCAACGAAATGAGTTCAAACGGAACAAGATACTCTCCAAAAAGGCTGTTGCTTATCGCAGTGATGTTCTGATTGATGCGTTCAATGGAACCGCTGATCTGAATTATTTCCACAAATATCACGAGAAAGAAGAAAGCAGAGGCAAGCGCTGCTGCATATTTATTCAACTTCCTTCCCTCCTGTGAGCATCAGGGTGAAAACTATAAGCGTGACAACTGCACCTACGTAAACAAGGAGTTCTATTGCACCAAGGAAGCTTGCGCCCATAAATATGAAAAGACCGCCCATCGTAAACAGGAACATCATGAGCCAAGTGGCGGAATGCACAATATTCTTTTCCCTAACAGCTTCCAGAGAAGTTATAACTAGGAACAGCGCAAAGATCAGGAAGATAATGGTGAATATCATTTCTTGACCTTGTCCTCCTCCAGAGCCAGCTCTTCGGGAGAATAGGTGAAGCTGTTCCGGGTTCTTGATGTTTCAAACACATTGGTGAGGTATATTGCGTCAGTGGGGCATATCTCCTGACAGTTTCTGCACACTGTGCAGGTACCGAAATTAACGTCCGGGTATATCTTCCTCTTGTTTCTCGGGTTTTCCCTGTCAACAGGCTGCATCTTTATGCTTCCATTGGGACATACCTGTTCGCACAATGTACAACCGACACAGTCATCAAGCTTTAGAAAGATGCGAAACCTGAATCTTTCAGGCATCTCGCGTCTCTGTTCAGGATACTGGACTGTAACAGGTTTTTCAAAGAGGTGCTTGCCCACTGTGGCCATTCCACCAATCATGCCTATCAGAGGCACTCTTTTCTTTGGATCCTCAACTTCCTTTACACCTATCATGATTAATCACCACCCCAATCCCAGGGTAAGTATTCCAACAAGGATCAGGTTTATGAACGAAACCGGGAGAAGATACTTCCAGCCAAAATTGACGAATTTGTCAATCCTTATTCGCGGAAGGGATAGCCATACTGTGAATGATATAAGCACGAGTATGATTGCCTTTATGAACACCCATACGGGCCCGATGCTGCTCGAGAAAGGTCCTGAATACCCTCCGAGGTAAAGCGTGGAAAGAAGGGTTGAACCAAGCAGTATGGTGCCGAACATACCGATATAGAACATCGCAAATCTCATTCCTGTGTACTCCGTGGAATAACCAGAAACCAGTTCACTGTCACTTTCTCCCATATCAAACGGAGTATACGACGCTCTTGCAACCATTGCGATGAAGAACAGGAATATTCCGAGAGGCTGCAATATCCCGTATGCCAGAAATTGTGCTGAAATGAGAGATTCCATGTCGAGCGGTGTTGAAACCCTGGCAGATGCCATCATAACGACCGCAAGCAGGGACAGCATCATGGGAACCTCGAATGATACATCTTTCGCAACCGCTCTTAGCGCCCCCAGAAGGGCGTACTTATTGTGGGAACTGACTCCGGCCAGAAGCTCTCCTATGGGCATGATCGCCATGAGTGCAAAAATGAGAATCACGCTTACTGCCGAATGGGTTGCCGTAATGCTCCCGATCCAGTACAGGGAACCGTAGGGAATGAGAACAAATGCAAGCATAAGGCCTATTAGCACCATCATCGGCGCGACCACAAATGGAAAGTTGTCTCTCTCCGAAGGAAGGATAGATTCCTTTCCCAATAGTTTGAACGCATCGGCTATGAGCTGTAGGGAACCAAATTTACCAACCCTGTTTGGTCCCAGCCTCTGCTGAAGTCTTGCCATGAATTTTCTGAAAAGATAAATCATGAGTATGAGGAGGAGGGCAATTACTATCAGGTAGAGAACGGCCTGGATCAGGTACGAAACTGCGTAACCAAGATCATGGCCAAGAAATGAGAAAACACCAAAGAGTCTTTCCAGTAAGCTCATCTGTCAATCTCCCCGAAAACAAGATCGAACGTCCCCAGAATTGCAATCAGATCCGCAATCATCTTATCCTTGGCCACGGCCGGTATTATTGATAGATTTTTGAAGGTGGGGCTTCTCACGTGGACACGATATGGTTTGACACCGCCGTCGCCAACTATGTACACCCCAAACTCGCCCTTTGATGATTCCGTTCTTGCGTAAACTTCTCCTTCTCCTCTCAATCTTATCATAAGGGATTTTTTCGCCTTGGGGTTAAAGTATGGTCCATCCGGTATTTTTGTGATTGCCTGATCAACTATCTTTACAGACTGCCTTATCTCCTCCAATCTTATCATGAATCTTGCAAGATTGTCCCCTTTCTGTGACACAGGTATGTCAAAATTCAGTTTGTCGTAGACGAGATAAGGTTCCTCCTTCCTTACATCATAAGGCACGCCGGATGCACGCAAAATCGGTCCGGTCACGCCATAGCTGATCGCCGTCTCCTTTTCGATGACTCCAAGCCCTCTGTTCCTCGAAAGGAAAATATCGTTCTTCAAAAAGAGATTTGCTATTTCTTCCAACTTTTTGGGAAACTGTTTTATGAATTCCTTGATCTCTTCAATTATCTTGGGGGTTATATCCTGATACACACCTCCTATGCTCATGTAATTGTACTGCTGCCTTGTTCCGGAAAGTTCCACGAAGATGTTCAGAATCTTTTCACGTTCAATGAAGCAGTAGAAAAATGGTGTAAGCATTCCAAGATCGAGACCAAAAGCACCCATCCAGACGAGGTGAGCTGCAATCCTGTTTAGTTCCGCTGCCACCACCCGGATCCACTGTGCCCTCTCCGGAGGTTCCACGCCCAGTAATTTCTCTGCGGCCTCGAGAAATCCCACTTCCATGTTCATGGCGCCCACATAATCCATTCTGTCAAAATAGACTATGTTGTCGCAGAAGTAGTCCATCTCGCAGAGTTTTTCAGCGTTTCTGTGAAGGTAGCCTATGATTGGTTCAATTTCCCTAACAATCTCGCCATCGAGTTTGAGCCTCAGTCTGAGGACACCATGCATGGAGGGATGCTGTGGCCCCATATTGAGCTCTACCAGGTTGGACATTACCAGCCATCCCCTGGATCGAACGTGGCATAGTCCTCTCCATACTCGTCCATATTGATATACTGAACATTGTTTAGATCGTAATCCTTTCTCAGTGGATGGCCGACCCAACTTTCGGGGAGAAACATTCTCTTCAAATCCGGATGTCCATCGAAGCGAATTCCCAGCATGTCATACTGTTCCCTTTCCTCCCAATCTGCGCTTTTCCAAAGGGATATGAGACTGGGTACGGTCAGGTTGTCAGTCGTGACCTTTACAACAATATATTGGTTCTTTGAAAATGAATATAGGTGGTAGTTCACCTCCATGTAATCCTTCCTGTCCACGCCGGTTATCAGGGAAAGGTGATCAAAACCCTCCTGCTTCTTCTGGCGCATGAACTCCAGCAGGTCTGATTTTTTAATGACAAATATGGGACGCCCGTCTTTCCCTTTTTTTTCTTCTAAAATTTCAACCATAATTTCACCTGTCGGTTTCCCCTCTGATCTTTTTCTGCAGGGTCATGATGCCGTAGGTCAGAGCATCGGGTGTGGGCGGACAACCCGGCACGAATACATCCACCGGAACAACCCTGTCAACTCCCAAAACCACAGAATAACCCTTGACATATGGGCCTCCCTGTATAACGCACACACCCATAGCGATGACATATTTTGGATATGGCATTTCATCATACAGTCTTTTGAGTCTGGGAGCCATCTTCTTGGTAACGGTGCCTGAAACTATCATAAGGTCAGACTGACGGGGTGAATTTCTGAATATTTCACTGCCGAACCTGGAGATGTCAAAGTGCGATCCCTGCACCGCCATCATCTCTATGGCGCAGCAAGCAAGACCGAACGTGAGGGGCCACAGGGAATTACTGCGTCCCCATTCAAGAGCTTTATCTATCGTAGTTGTGAGTATACCGGTTTCTCCTGTTTTCAAGAAAGCCACCTCATGTATCCTTCCTTAAAGGCATAATAAACTGCAAAAAATGGCATCAGCAAGAAGATTATCGTCTCAATGAACGGATAAATCCCAAGGGAGTAAAAATCAAACGCCCATGCCAGAAGCAAAACCATATCGACATCGAACAGTATGAACAAGAGAATCACAACATAGTACTGAATATTCACGAAATTGCCAAATTGTCCTCTGGCCTTCTCACCACTCTCGTAAGGCTCCCTGTATGTGGAATCCTTTACTGGTGGATCCGATTCATTGGCAAGATTTCTAATAATGTCTGAAGGCTTCAGAGTGACCCTGCTGTTCTTATCATATCTCCTGAAGCCTATTGAGGGCAGAACGGAAAACAAACCTACCAAGGCCAGTACCAACAGTACAAAAACTACTGCGAGGACGATGTATCCGTCTACCATGCTACAGGATTGTAAGACGATATTTAAGCATTTATTTTGTGCCTATTTTATTGGCTTGGACAGTAATCAGTAAAATTTGATAGAAGGACTTCTTTAATATTTCCCGGTTGTCCATTGCACTTACACCAGCGACAAAACAAACTGTGTAATCCATGTAGTTGCAGGATTCCCATATTTGCACCTCGCAGACAACGTTTAACCGTACATCCGTTCCGTATTTCCTGTCGTGCCAGGCTTCATGGCAGAGATGTTGTCTGAAAGCTCTTTCAACTGTTTGTGAAGTTCACCGACCGACTTCTGAAGCACTTCCACTGGAATATTGAGCGAATAGATTTCGTTGAGTGCATTTATGAGGCGAAGTGCCCCGTCCGGGTCAGGAATCGTTGTGGCAAATTCCGTGATCAGGGCAGAACTGCCGATGCCTTTCTCAATGCACTGATTCATAATAGCACCTCCGACTCCGCCTATTAAAGCAGAGTTTGCAGGTTTAATGCCGCTTTTCTCATAAAGTGTAAGTTTTTCAGGTCCGGCAACGCCATAGACCTCTCCATCGTCTACAGGCACTGCAACCATTTCTCCGTCTATAATCAGAATATCGGACGGTTTTATTGACTGCAGCCATTCGACGATTACACTGCCGATCTCGTAAAGTCCTTCATATTCAATCTGGGTTTCACAGATTAATACGACAAGATCTCTCTTCTCATTGGTATAAATCCGAAAGGGGTTTCTTAACTTCTTTCCAACAAAAACCGCTACCGGTGGGATATAAAAAGACCGCATGTGACCAACCTGGTCCAGTCCCAGTTGCTCTATGATGTAGCTCATTGAAAGGACACCAGCAGGAGTTGAGCTTACAAAGCCACCTATTACAAGGGGATTCTTGAAGGGTTTGTCGTCGTTGATGACCATCCTTGTTTTTAGCAAATCAGCAGACACATTTATCCGTTAGATATTGCCGCATGATTATTTTAATATTTGCGAATACCGGTGCACTGCAATGCCGGATGATGAATATTCCCTGGAAGTATCTGGAGCACTTTTTTGCCTGTCATTTGCTCCACGTCTAGAAACATACAGGTATTTTTGAGGGCAATCCATCCAGGTTGACCATCACTCTAATAATTTTGTTTTCCTGCAATTCATTACCCGCATAGAAAAATTTTGAACAATGGAAGATCTGCAAACTGAATGTGGGTTGAGGGCGCCTGAAATTACCGAAAAGAAAACCACACGTCATCTGCCAGTAATTTTACTGATTAGCTCTATTGCTGTTTTTGGATCATAAGGCCTCTTCGCCTTCTCCCTGAATGCAGCCATGATGTGTCCCGTGCTGGATTCCTTTCCGTCCTCAGAAATTATCTCTTCTATGATCTTTCTGATCTCATCATTTCCCAGAGGCTTCAGGGAGTCTGACTCCAGAATTTTATCTATGTTTGATCCGTCTTCATACATCGTTGAGATTCCCAGATCCAGGGACTCTTTCCTTAAACCATGTTCTCTCATCTTAATGAGTGCCTCAATCAGTTCATTGTCTGAAATTGTCATCCCGCTCTTTTCCTCAAGTTCTCCTTTCCTCTGAAGAATGAACCTGGCTGACCACCTGGCATCTTCTGTTGCCCTGACAACATTCTCGAAAAAGGAAAGAAGATTTTCAGTGTATATTGTTCTGCTGTCCTGAATGGATATTCCGTATTTTTTGGAAAGTTTGCTTGAGGCTTCATCTATTGTCGAGGGGAGGCTCGCCGCCTTCTCATCTATAAAATGGGGATCATATGAAATGTAGGGAATGTCCGTTTCCGGGTACATCCTTTCCTTACCGGGCAGCGGCCTCATGAAAACTGTGGTACCGTCCTTTCTCATGGCCCTTGTCTCCGATAGATCCAGGGACAGAAGTTTTGCCAGCCTATCTTTTACAGTCTTCTCAATTTCTCCAGCCCTTTGAGACTCTGCCAGCACAATCATGAAACCGTCGTTTTCACTGATGCCTATCCCGTTCCTGATCCTCTGCACTTCCGTCTCGTCGATGCCATAACCTGGTAGCTCATCTGAGTGGATCATGCCATTTATTCCTAGGGAATGAAGAGAGTCGGCAATCTCTCTTCCGATCCTGAACCTGCCCGATTTCATCAAACCTGAGAGATTCCTGGCAGGGGAGATGAGCACAGAATTTCCTCTGGAAACAGAATCCCTGATCATTTTGCTTTTGGTTGCAAGGAACAGCGGAGTGTAATCCCTGAAGGATATGCTTTTCTCTTCAACGGAACCTTTCTCCCTGATGATAGATACGGCATCTGCAATCCATTTATTTCTTTCCCGCTCCGCCCTTATGGCATCCCTTATCTCAGAAATTTTCGATACGCCCTTGATCTCGATCCTTCCATTGCCGAATGATACGTTAACGTCCTGCCTTATAGCTTCCGCAGATTTCCTGAATTTTCCTGATGCCATGACAAGAAATGATATCGCCTTTGCCGTCTCGACGGCATGGTCCTCGTCGATGATATCAGGTTCCGTGGATATCTCTATTAGAGGGATCCCAAGCCTGTCAAGGGAGTATGTGACCATCCTGCCATCCTCCTCACTCTTTCTGGCAGAATCCTCCTCCAGACACACGCTTGAGATTCTAACATTTCCCCTCGAGGTATTTATCTCTCCACCTATGCCTATGAGTGCAGTCCTCTGGAATCCGGATGTGTTGGAACCGTCTATCACCATCTTCCTCATGGTGCATATCCTGTCAAACATCACGCATCCCAGCTTCTTTGATACCACGAGGGCTGTTTCAAGAGCATCGGGATCAATGAAATGCGGAGGATCTTCATCCATTTCCACAAGACAGGTGTTATCCGAAATGGAATATGAAAAACGGCGATCCCTACCTTTCTCGAAACCTGCGGCCTGATCTGTGATTCCCATCTCACCCGTGGTTGCAAACAGCCTCCTTGAGATCTTATCCCCCCTGAACGATTTTCCCTCTATTCCGCATCTGCAGAAGAGTTTGCCTGTGTTGAGCTGGATGTGTATCTCCAGCCCTATCTTATCATCAGTCATTCTGATCTCTCCGTGATCCTGCTGTTGATCTCGCCGCGAATGTTTTCAGACATCCTTTTTTCAAACTCGTCATCATCATATTTACCTAAGACATACATTGACTTGACAAACGCAACCTCCGGAAGCATGTTCTGAAAATACATAACACCGGCTTCCCTCAGTTTCCTCCCGGTCGAATAAACATAGGGGTTCACGTTTCCCGAAAAGCACTGTGAAGTCATCACGAATCTGGTACCGTCTCTGATAAGTCTTCTTATGGACCCTATGAGTTCTTCAGAAACGTGCCCTAGACCGGTCCCCATTATGATCATGGATCTCTTTCCGCTGCTGATGGATTCGAAGTCAGATGGAGTAATCCCCGGATAGAAATATATCATGCCGACCTTCTGTTCCAGTTCTGAAAATACCTCTATTTTATCTGATACTTTCCTGTAACCGGAGACAAAATTGACTTTCTTGTCATCATAAAACGCTATTTCCTTCTCATCAATTGCCTTGAAAGCACTTCTCTTCGAAGTGTGCATCTTTCTTGACCTGACAGCTCTTATGACCGAAATTTCGCCGTCGGAGGAATTTCTGTGCATCGCTATTGCAACCTCCCCCAGATTGGTTTTGGCAACTGCTATGCTCCCTTCAACGTTAAGGTAGGAATCACTGCTCGGCCTGTCTGAACTTCGCTGAGAACCGGTGAATATAATAGGTCTGGTCTGGGATTCAAACATGAATGATATTGCAGACGCTGTATAAGACATCGTGTCTGTGCCATGGAAGACAACGATCCCGTTCCCCTTTTCCATCTTCTCCTTTATTCCTGATGCTATCCTGATCCAGTGAGAGGGTGTCATGTTTTCGCTCAGCACACTTTCAATAATGCTGAAATCGATGGTCTCCTTCTCTGATTCCATGCCGGCGTTTTCCAGCACCCAGTCAATATCTTCCGACGGGCTGACGGCACCGGTGCTGTAATCTATCTTGCTGGTTATGGTACCACCTGTTGACAGAATACTTATGCCGGATTCCACGACTCTTGTTCCGTTATCCTTCTTCCTTGCTGCCCGTGGAGGCTCAGAATTGATCAGTTCAATGGAATCGTCCAGGAAGGCAGCATTGTAACCATTCTCCAGTTTGACGGTAAGTATTCCCTTTTCCACGTTGATGAAGGTACAGGGAATATCAATGCCTTTGTATCTGAGTAAAAGTTTTGAACCGTATTTTGTTTTTGAGAAATCCGGCATGATCAGGTCCTCCGGATCGGTTGAATCTTTTTCATTCCTGTCGGTATTGGCATTTAAAAGAATAATCTTTTCTGAATGCTTTCCTGTGCATCCTGTATGCCCATTATTTCTTTGAGTCTCATCGCATTTGCCGGTGCGTTCCCATGTGGATGGTTGTTGAAGAAGACAAAGATGTCGTCGTGTGTTGAAGAGAGACTCGAAAGTGTTAGCGATATCTCCTTAAGCTCCGCATCGGAGTAGGAATAATCGTATTTAGACATGCCATTCCCGGATTTCCATTCCTCTGCGTTCCTGCCGTGGAATCTTGCGTATACGATCCTGCCGGCATTGCTTTCGAGAGCTACCCTCATGTTAGGAGTATCGATCAGAACCCTGCTTAAATTCATACTTAAAAGAGATCTATCAACCTCTGGAATGTCAAGGCTTGAATTCCTTGTCTCCACAAAATACTGGAAGGAGTCCCTGTCGAGTTCTGCTGCCATCGAGATGAGTTTCTCCCATTCCCTCATTCCAAGGAACGGAGGGAGCTGTACGAGGCACCCGATGAGCATTTTTGCATTCTTCAGGGGAGCGAGAACTTCCCTTTCAAACCTGATCGCTTCC
>JAJYZU010000072.1:2910-5962 GCA_021799755.1 Thermoplasmata archaeon | reverse complement strand
ATGCATGCAAAAACTCGCCAGGTATCTGAAATACTCTCAGAACTGAAAGAGATGATAATAGCCAATGCCAGGGAACAGATAAGGGCAGGCGCGGATGCAGTGCAGATATTTGAAAGCTGGGCGGGGAGTCTCTCAAGGGACGAATACCAGAGGACAATACTTCCGATTCACAGAGAAATATTCAGCGAGATAGGAAAAGTGCCAACGATACTTTTTTCGACTGCCTCTCATCACCTGATTCGCATGCTCACTGCAACGGGAACTGATTTCATATCGATCGACTGGCGGGAGAACCTTCCGGAAATATCATCGGAAATACCGCATGAGATCGGTATCCAGGGAAACCTTGATCCCATGCTTGCAGAAAGCTTTCCGAAGGAAGCTTTCGGTGAAGCCAGGAGGATTACCGAATCCATGAAGGACAGGAACAGATACATCTTCAACCTTGGCCACGGCGTGCTTCCCGGGACCGATCCTGCTACGCTTCGGGAAATAGTGAATATAGTGCATCAGACGGAGAGGATCAGATGAAGACAGCGGTTCTGCTGATGTCATATGGAAGCCCGGAAACAATGGACGAAGTGATGCCATATCTTGCGGGAATTTATCATGGCAGGCCGGTTCCAGGATATGCCGTGGAAGAGAATACCAGGAAATATGCCATGGTGAACGGGATATCGCCATCAACTGCGATCATGAATTCTCTTCTGGACAAGATGAACATCTCCCTTGAAAAATATGATGCAAAGGCATTTCTTGCCAACAAACACTGGAAACCATGGCTCCAAGATGTGATTCCAGCAATTGCCTCAACGAACGCTGAAAGGATAGTGGGCCTTCCAATTTTTCCATTCAAATCAGAGAACGTCAGATCTTCCTACCTGACTCCTCTTATGGAAGCCGCCAGCAAAACCATTTCCGGAAGGGAGATAGAATTTATAAACGGTTTCTCGGAAAATCCAATGTTTGTGAAGATGTGGAAAAATATCCTCAAAGGTGAAACGGAGTCTAATGAAAATATGAAGCTCGTTTTTTCGGCACACAGCCTTCCGACGGAGAATAATCAGGAACGGGACTATGAAGAGGCATTCATGAAAGCATCTGAAGAAATCGCTCGAAGCCTGGGAATTGACAGTTACATCACCGGCTTCCAGAGCAGAGGCAGGTACGGAAACACATGGCTCGGTCCATCGCTTGAGGAGGCCTGCGGGTCATTAAAGGCCGGAGATCGTCTGCTCGTTGCACCCATCGGCTTCTGCTACGAGCACATGGAGGTTCTCTATGATCTGGATCGCGAGTTTGCCTCGTTCCTGTCAGGAAGAGGCATAGGGTATAAAAGATCACACCTGCCTGACGACAGCAAAGATTTTGTTAAGCTCCTTATGAATACGGTAAAGATTGGCGCTCCCATGAGGGTCGATGATGAATGAAAAACCTGAATGTTTTTGCTTATAACGTGAAAGATGCAGTCAAAGAGATATCCAAAAAGGGGACAGAGAGCGATATCGCGCTTTATAACCGGAAGGATGACAACGGAATAATGACTGTGTTAGAGCCATCCAGATACCCGGAAAAGATTTCCTCGCTCACAGATTCCCTGTATCCTTCAGATATCTGCATAATCGGTGTCACCAAGATAGACAGAGAACTTGGTGAGGTGATTGTAGCCGCCGATCTCATGGGAAAACGGAGGGCGATATTTATGCCCCAGGTTGAGGTTGACAGAAACATTCTGAAGAAAATTATTTCGTCAACCGGCATCGATGATTACGTTATATTTGATGGAAAACCCATGGATCTTGTTTCGACTGCGTGGGGAATGAAGATCGGAAGGAATGAAAGCGGGTCTGAGATCATTGTGGATCACAGCTTCATGGTTAAGAGCGTGGGAACAGTAGCTCTTGGTTTTGTAATGGGCGGTGAGGTCAGGAAGCACCAGGATCTCTATGTGTCAGATTCATCCAAGAAGGCACAGGTGAGGTCGATACAGATGCAGGACGAGGACCAGGAATCTGCTGGTCCCGGCTCAAGAGTCGGTCTTGCCCTCAAGAATGTGGGAACTGATGATGTCACAAGAGGCACTGTGCTGAGCGGTACGGAGATCAGTATGAATGGAAATTTCGAGGGTGAAATAATGTTTCACAATTCAATAAAAAACAGGCCCGGCGGCAAAACGGAGATCTTCGTTTCCGACTTCATGAGATTCCAGAGAGGTTTCAACGACAGTTCCGGAACAGTTCTCGACAGACCGATCCCAACAGTGAAAGATTATGCAGTTCTGTCCAGCCAGACCGTAACGCCAAGGGTTTTTGGAAAAATCAAGATACGGTGAGGCTCAGGGCGCTTCCATTATCTTCTTTCTTATCATCTCTTCAGAACCGATATCATGCCTGACGTAGTATCTGCCCCTTATATGAGACAGGTTCTGTTCCACAAGTTCAGAGGCGTGGCTAATGGTATCCGACTCTGCAATCACCGCAAGTGCCCTTGAGGAACTCATCATAACAGAATCCATGGTGCCGGATACCGATGCGTAATATATCCTGACTCTCGGGTCACGTATCTCCTCAATTGTAAGTTTCTCCGGTTCAGGCTTGCTCCCGTATCCAACGGGAACAATGTATTTCAGGGTGGTCGCAACATCCCTGAAATCCACGAACTGCGGTAGCGTGCCATCGGTGATCCTGAAGAGTATCTCCGTGAAATTATCGTTGAGTGTGGTCAGGACATTGATGCCCTCAGGATCAGCAAACCTTGCATTGATTTCTATAATCCTTGGGCCAGCTGACGTCTGCATGAACTGGGCATACATGATCCCCCTGAAAAGGTTCCCCTCGGATTTCATGCTCCTGACCACATCGGAAACAATGCTTCTGGCAGTTTCAAGCGTGTGACTTCTTATGAATGGAAGGGAGTGATCGCTGTCCGTGATTGATCCCATTCCTCCGGTGTTTGGGCCAATGTCACCATCGTAAGCTCTCTTGTAATCCTGGGCAAGAGGCATGGGGGCCACGTGATCTCCATCAGTGAATGCCTGAAGGGAAAATTCCTC
>JAJYZU010000072.1:0-2810 GCA_021799755.1 Thermoplasmata archaeon | reverse complement strand
TCCTCCCTTCCTCCCCCTCCCACCAGCAGCACTCTGGTCAGTTCACCTCGCCCCCCGTATCATTTCTGATGGTTTTCTGGATGTCATTCTCGGAAATATTGAAATATGAATAAAATTTCTTCGTGATCCTGTACAGATCTGTATTTCGGTATTTTTCTGATGAGATAAGGCCGAGTCTGGAAAATTTTTCAACTGCATCTCCATAATCTTCACCAAAGTTTGTTCTCAGGTCCCCTCTCTTGCAGTTCGGATGTGCAGCGATATAAGTTATGATGAGGAGTTCCTCACTCCTGAATTCAGGTTCTGCAACGGGAATCACTGTCTCCAGGTACTCTTTCCTGAGCTGAATCTTGTACCTGATCCCGGATCTCTTCACATAAAGTGCAGAATTTCGCTCATCAAGGGATCTGGAAAGTTTCCTCAGCTCCTTGGTCACGAGATTTTGATCTTCATTGAGGATCTGTGCCATGTCCGATATGCTCACAGGATGCTCTGATGCATAAAGAATGGCTTCTATTCTGGCTCTTAGATCCATGATGTTGTATTTACACTTTTTATATATTATTTTCTTGTTGAATTATTGACCGAAATGAGAAATATAATAACGGCAGTTCATATGCTTTTTAGAATATGAGTGTAACGGGTGTTTTGGTCCAGGATTCTCAGGGTATACTTCTCGGGATCGTGCTTATACTGTCCATATTCCTTCTGGCAATCGCAGTCAGGGCATGGAGAAAGAGCCACATACGGGCAATGGGCTTTCTTGCAGGGTCCTTTGTTGCGATAATCATTGGCGATATCTTCCTTTCGCTGGCCTTCATCGGATATCTGACTGCATCCACCGGAACAATTCTGGCCTTGCTGTTTCTAGCAGTGTTGCTTATCTTCTATTATGGCGTAATGAGGGGTATAAGTTAGTTGAACAAGCCTGAAACCACGAGGGAATCTATTATCAATACGGTCAAAGAAAACCCGGGACTTCATTTCAGGGAACTTCAGAGAAGAACCGGGCTGGCAGTGGGGCAACTTGAATACCACCTTTACCAGCTGCAGAAAGACAGCAGGATAACCACAAGACAGGATGGAAAGTTAGTACGTTATTTCTCAAACGAAAGCGGGAATGCGGAGGAGCGGAACATCTCTTATCATATGCGGGGCAGAGTGTCGAGAGAAATAATTATAGATCTCCTTAAGAAGAACGAGAGGACTATAAACGACCGGAACAAAAATGACGAAAAATTCATGCGAATTATTGAAACGATGATAAAGGACGGCTTGATAGAGAAAAGCGACGAGAACAGTGTAACTACTATCAGGTTGAGGAACAGGCAGGCACTTCTCGCATTCCTGAATAAATACAGGGCAAGTTTCCTGGATTCGCTCGCATATACGATGCTGGATCTCTTCGAAACAAGGTGAAAAATTTTACCGCCAGGAAAGCATCGTGAAACCTGGTTAAACTGTTTGAGTGAAATATGAGATTAAAATTTTCTTCTCCTGTATGCTGAATAAGGTAATGCAATAAGCGCGATTCCAATCACCAGCCCAATGGAGATCAGTTCAGAGTGCAGCACTATAAAGTTGACAATAGGATTCTGGTAATACACGAAAGATCCGGGCCCAAGAGAGATTCCAGGCACTGTGATATAAGGGTCCTGAGATATGGACCTGGTGTTGTTGGGGAGAGCGTATGAATAGATGAGCAACGCACCATCTTTTATGTCCCTTGGTGAAGAGAAATTGAGCTGGGCTTTTTCGTTACCGTTGAGGCTGTAAACTTCAGGCCACCAGTACAGGAATTTGGAATGGCTGAGGCCATTGGAATCAAAAAGTGCAACACCCGAATAGTTTTCGGTGGTATTTTTTTTGAATATTCCCTGAAATGTTGCGGGCAGAAGGCCTGAATTGTTGTAAATGCCCCTGACTCTCTCTATCATAATCAATCTGCCGCCATTGGCAATACTATTGTTGAAAACAATATTGAAGGAAACCTCAATGGTGGAGTTATCCAGAGGATAGTTTTGTTCGAAACCCGCTGTGCTGTTAATGGCGGTCAGGTTCAAAGGCGAAGTGTAATGCGATACATTCACGTAAATTTCCGCATTTATGGAGGGAAACGGCGTAAAGTAGAAATTCCCGTAGCGACCAAAACTGGAGCCAAATGTGGTATTATTGAACACAGTTCCGTTTATATCCATTGTATGAAATGGCTGAAAGGTGGCCGGAAGTGAATAGGACACGTTGCCGCCAGGTAGTTTTGAGATATTCCACGTCTCGTTGCTGAACTCCAGGTAATATGGAACTTTCATGAACTGATTCCCTTCGAACATTACCGGAAGTTGGAAGTTTTCGTTGACCAGCAGAACAATCGCAGTAAAGTCGAAAGAAAGTGAATCCCCTCTTGAGATATTGATCTGCAGTGCGGGGGTTCTGTCAAGACGCACCTGCATCCCACTGTTACCGGGACTGCCGGCATAAACGCCTGATGAAGAAATCAACAAAACCATTGTGATAACAGCGAAAAACGGGATCAGATATTTCTTCACAATCTAAATATTAGTGCTGGAAATAATTTATTTTTGGTACAAAAACCATGGAACTCAGAGGAATTCTTCCTCAAGTTCAAGCATAACTTCATTCAGGACTTCCTCAAAGGTCATTGCACTGAACTCTCTCAGGCCACCGATTTCTGTCCTGAGTTTTGCTATATAATCCTCATCTTCCTTTACAAATTCAATGTTGCAAATCAGTTCCTGCATGAAAATCCTTTTGCCCCATAGACAGCATATAGAAATAGTTTACCTTCGATA
>JAJYZU010000001.1 GCA_021799755.1 Thermoplasmata archaeon | reverse complement strand
ATCGCGCAAAGAAACTGCTTATCCGGTACCTTCGCTGGCATTATGGAAAGTTTGACACCGTCATCTCGCCTTCATATTTCCTGAAGCGGCATCTGCTGGAAATCGGAATCGATAATGTGCAGGTGATAAACAATGGCGTCGATCTCGAGGAATTTCTTCGGGCCCCTGAAAAAAGCGTGGCCAAGAAGACCTTAAAAATAAATTCGGACGATAAAATAGCACTTTATCTTGGAAGAATTGGACTGGAAAAGAATCTTGAAATCCTCATTGAATCTCTCCCATACCTTAAAAAGTTCGGGTTCAAGCTTTATATCGTCGGGGGAGGCCCTTATCTTGAATACTTCAGGGGATTGTTCGATCCTGATTGTGCCGATTCTATAATTTTCACCGGAAGAGTGAGCGATGAATTGAAAATACTTTATTTTGCTGCCGCAGATGTCTTCGTAAATCCGTCCGAGTTCGAAGTACTTAGCACTGTCGACATAGAGTCCCTTGCTTCGGGCACACCGATCCTGGTTCCCGCTGACTCATCCCAGGACGAAATAATTACCAGGGGCGTTGGGGGAGAGACCTTTGAACCTGGAAAACCGGCAGATCTGGCCGAGATAGCGGAGCATATCTACCAGAACTTCTCCTCCTACAACCCAAGGAAAGATGCAATGAAATTTTCACTGGAAAATCACCTCGCTTCACTAATGAAGGTATATCGCGGTGATCACTGATCTTTCAGTATATCCAGTTTCTTCAAAAGGAGCCACGCGGTTGCAACGTCCTCAAGACCTATTCCCATGGATTTGAAAACTGTGCGTTTCCTTTCTTTAACAATCTCAGGTTCAGAGAAAATTTCCCTGAGTTCATAAATTTTCCTTTCCGGGTTGTTTTCGGAAAATTCCTTTATTTCCGCAGACTCTTTCATTGCCTGTTCCAGGTGCTCGACAAAAATGAGATCCGAAGCCTCCAGGACATCGTTTGAGACCTCTCTCCGGAATGGCATGTTTGAACCCACCAGGTTCAGGTGAAAATTTCCGTGGAGCATTTCAGCAGTGATGATCGGATAATTTGCATTTGTTACAGTGTTAATGACGTCGGATCCCTGGATCATTTCCTCAGCTGTCCTGACTGGAATTATCTCCATTCCGATCTTATCCGACATTAGGTCTGCAAAGGCCTTTGAGTGATCGAAATTTCTTGAATATACCTTTATCTCCTTCAGATGGAATGCTGCGGCGTGCGCCTCTAAGTTGGACTGTGCCTGATAGCCACTTCCTGCTATCCCATAATTGATATCTTTCTTGTTCACAGCAAGAGTTGAGGACAGCGCGGCGAGAGCCCCTGTTCTCATCTGTCCCAGTTTATCAGCCTCGATGATTGCAATGGGTTCCTTCGTTTTTGTGCTGAATATCAGAACCAGAAAGTGTGAGTGATCCTTCCCGGAAGCGTATAATTTAGCCCCTGCCACACCCATCGTATCAATCACCGCTGGCATCGTACTAAGCACAAAATTTTTTCCATAGTCTCTCATTCTCGCTGAGACGGAGGCCTGCCCCCTGGAATAAGCTGTAAAAGCAACCCTCAGAGTATCTATGATCTCTTCCATTTTAAGGTTGGATGCCACTTCACCTTCTGTTATATAATTCATGAATCTCAGCGGGGTAAGATTACCTTATTGTATATGAACCTCTGATTCTGCTTATTCAGTATCGTCCACCTGTTGTTTTACCCGGATTAAAGATATATATCATGCTTAATTGTCTACCCATGGAGAACAAACCCTTCATAAGTTCTGCAAAACTGAAAAAGTACGTGAATGAGAATAGTTCATATTCACTCTATATCAAAGACGATATCGTTGAACTGAGATTCACCCCGAACACGCCGGAAGCCATGGCTCACTTTCCAGAGGGAGAACAGGTGGAACATGTGATGACAGGTATCGAAAAGAACGGGATCATATACTTCCACAAGTTCATCACCAGAAGCAGTTTTGGAGAGACGGTCACCGAGCTTGATGGTGTAGACGATCCGGTCATGCTCTGGCTTCAGTATATTTAATGGAGCAGCGCACCGAATATCATGGGAAGGATTAGGGTTGCGTCACCATAAACATTTACAAATTTTGCGTCCTCCCTCACTTTTCTCCAGGAAATTGCTTCTTCCAGTTTGGCTCCTGACAGCGATCCGTCAAACTCCTGTGCAGTCGTAACGTAGACTGCAAAGTCAAGTCCCTCGCGGAACTGGTTCCACCATATCGTGTGGTGCTTTGATATTCCGCCTCCTATCATGAACGCACCTGTTTTCTTTGCTTCGAATATTATATCCGAGAGCAGGTGTTCGTCTTCTAGTAGATTCAGTTTGAAGTCGTGGTGCTTTTCATACATGGACCAGAGTTGTGAACCGAATGACCCGTCTGTCATTCCCGGGACAAAGACAGGAATCTTGTTTTTATATGCGTTGTATAATATGCTGTCTTCGCTCTTCATTCTCTTTCCGACTTCCCATATGATGTCCCGACCGTTCCATTCATGTTTCTCTGCATACAGTTCTTCAAGTATGGGCTGCATGAAACCCTCAATTGTTTCGCCATAGCTTGAATCGGGCACCAGAACATTCCCAAGCCTGTTTATACCTATCCTGCCCAGTTTTCTGTCGCTTAGATCGAAGCTCCCGCAATAGTATTTTGAAAAGGTGCGTGCAATATCATGGTCAAGAGTACCGTTTGTTGTTATGATCACATCAAAGAGATGGTTCCGGATGGCCTGGTTAATTAAACCCCTGGTGCCTGTGGATATGATGTCTGCCGGGAACGAAAGGAATTTCGTAACTTCCCCGCTCATCATTTTTTTGGTGATTGCGTATGCGGTGTAAACCTTTGACGCCGTAAACCCACCAATATTTTCAAACTGCTTCATCAGTTCCCCAATTGATGATTTTTCATTTAGCTTGAGGTCCTCCACGGGCTGATATAAAAGATCTTTCCTGTTGTAACTGTCATGTTCTGAATCCATAATTCCATGATTACAACTATACTTAAATCATAATGTGGTATACGAAAAAATGGGTTCACTAATATTTACAATGATCCTTTGGATTCATCTTCTATTCGCAATAATTTTTATCGGCGGTTCTTATTTTATCTGGTTTGTCATATGGCCTGAATCCTTTAAATTAACCCGTGACGAAAAGGAAAGGACAAAGATCGTGGGAACGTTTTCAAAAAGATTTGCTATCTTCACGAACTATTCTGTTCTCATACTGATTGTCACTGGAATTGTCCTTGCAATTCACATGTACCTCCAGAACACTCAGCTTTTCAGCACTCTGGAGGGCCTTGTCCTAGAAATAAAAGTTGCAGTGGTAGGGGTTGCTCTTGGAATTATGTATTATAATAATCTAACTCATCCAAAAAAAATTGTCAGATTATTGGCAGAGGGCAAAAGGGATGAAGTTGATAAGATAAGAAGGCGGTCACATATGTTCTCCTATGCGACCCTTGTGCTCCTTGGCGTGATTACACTTCTTGGAACCTTTCTGGTAAATTACTTTTAGGATTATCTGGCAGATGCCGATATCCTTTCAACTTCCTCTTTCTTGCTCACCGCAAAAGATCCACCATCATTCTTGGAAGCAAGCATAATTTCATCCGCAAGGCAGTCTTCTATTGCCTTTTTCTTCTTGAATGATGCGTTGGTCGCCCCTATTGCAATGTTTCTCAGGGCTATATCAACCCTTCTGGAAGGGGAAATATCGACTGCTTTAGGAACAGCTATTCCTCCGTATTTCAGACGGGTCACTTCTTCCCTTGGTGCAGCATTTTCTATGGCATTTACAAGTACCTGAACCGGGTTTTCCTTGGTCTTGGCCTCAATTTTATCAAATGCCTCGGAAAGAACGCGATATGCGCTGTATTTTTTTCCGGTCCATTTTTCGGTCCTCATAAGCTTGTTCAGCAGCCTCTCAATGGTATTCATGTTTCTCTTACCGGCCGAGTAGTTGGAAAACCTACCACCGGTATGAAGATTGAGTCCTGCAGTGAGGTTGATGTATTTGGTAAGACTCTCGTCGTGTATCTGTACGCCAGCGGGATCATATCTTCCCATTATTTTTAGATCCAGATTACCTCACCGCCTTTTCCTTTCTTCCCTTTACAAGCTCTCTTAGCGATATTCCGTTTACCTTGATCACCTTGTATCTTACCCCTGGAATATCCCCCTTACTTCTGCCCATTCTTCCGCCTATGCCTTCAACGAGCACTTCGTCATGTTCATCAATATAGTTTATTGCTCCGTCTCCCGGTGCAAAGGCTGTTATCTGTCTGCCATTTTTAATCAGTTGAAGTTTCACACACTTTCTAATGGCTGAATTGGGCTGTTTTGCCTCAATTCCTATTTTTTCAATAACAATCCCTTTTGCCTGAGGGGCACCCTCCAGAGGGTCACTTCTTTCCTTGAGATGGAGCAACCTTCTCTTGTAGTCCCTGTCAGACCATCGATATTGACTTCTCTTATTTACCAGGGTTGAACCTGCATTTTCTCCATTCGCCAAATGATCACCTAATTAAATCTAAATCAGTTCACCGACATTTTCTGGATACTATTTAATCTATCTTTTTATCATTTAATATGCATATAAATAGTGTTTTCAAAGCCTTCCTTGCCTCTTATCTCAATCTGGAGGTTTTAGCGATTAAACGGATAAACAGACCACTTCAAAGAATATCAGACACCTCAAAGAAGAACAATGACTGTAATCATCATATTTGATTGAGGTGTGTTGCTGATTAAATAGGTTCGTGTGCAATTTCGTTGAGATCTCGCACTCCTGTTATAACCATCTTCATTTCAGGAAAGTTGGTGCAGGCCAGCGAGAGTATCCTAAGATAGCTCTGAACCAGGATTTTCGGCAGCACAAAGCGTGTTTTTAAGGATTTGCCGTCGAAATGATCCAGGATTCCAAAACGTATAATCTTCTCATTCGCTACTTTGCTGTTCACAAACTTTATCAAGTCGCCTGAGGCAACAAGTTCATACAATGAATCTTCCCTAGAGATGGTGTGTAAATTCTCGTTTTTCAATTCAGTCCCAGATTCGCTATAATATATATAGCGCATTTCATGATCGCCAGATGCGAAATGCCTTCTGACCCTTGTCCATGGCGGAGACAGTAGGGGATCTCCGAATATTTTCTCCCCATCGCTCATCTTGATATCTATTGCTGCAATGTCCATGTCCCTCGCTATTCTGAAAAGATCATGGTAAATTCCCTTAGAGCGTCCGAGAAACTCCAGAGTCGCGGTGTTATGTCCGGATATTGTGGAAAGAACGAGATCAGATACGTTCCTTAAATCAGACTCGTGAAACCTGAAGTTTAGATGGATTTTTCCAGATTTCAGTTGCACAGAATCAATAATGACTGACTTTATTGATGCCACTTTGAGCAAGAATTCTTTGACATATTTATCCGGTATCGCTTCCTCTACAACCCAAAAACCTGGTTTTTCCTGAGCTTTCATTGTTTTCAATACATTACGTATATCTGGAGTTTCTGTAAAATTAGAGGATACGATATGTTCAATGCCGGTTTCCTCCCCAAGGTTAGTTAGCAAACCGTGCGAGGTCAATCCGAATTTGTTGGAGGCCTCAAGAAGTTGATCATTCCATCCGAATGATATTTCTCCGTGCAGCCTCATTCTTCTATCAATCTCGGATAAAAAATTTGTTTTAGGCTGCGATTGCATTTCTTATCGTTTACATTAATCAATACCGCCTCATCTATTTATTGTTCCATATCACAATCTATTTGTATCCACTCCACAGTTTTCAGAAAGGTTACCCTTAAAATGCAGCTTGTTCTCACCATAGGTGCATATGCTGAAACCTCTTGTCAAGTGGGCTGGCGGAAAGAGACAGATCATTCGTGAAATGATCTCCCTGGTGCCGTGGGGTTGGAACAGGTATGTTGAGCCTTTTGTGGGTGGCGGTGCACTCCTGGTTGAACTCTATAATATCGGTCTTCTAAATGGAGGCTTAATATCCGATATGAACTGTGAATTGACCAACCTCTATCAAGTGGTGAAATTCAACACAGAAGAACTTTTGGATTTTCTCAAGTCGTTTCGCCTTGAAAATAACCGGGATTATTATTCCATGATAAGGAAGAGATTCAATGAGATAAGAGGAGACAACAGCAAGAAGGTGGAAAGATCGATCCTCTTCATGGCCCTTAACAGACTCAGTTTTAATGGGCTTTGGAGGGTTAACAGTGCAGGTAAGTTCAACGTGCCTTTTGGAAGATACAGGGATCCTGCCCTTCCAGGCTTTGAACATGTAAAGGCTTTCAGCACCATGCTTACCAACATAGAAATAGTTTGTCAGGATTTTGAGAAAACGTGTAATCAGGCTGAAGAGGGTGATTTTGTATATCTCGACCCTCCGTACCTCCCACTTTCAAGTACCTCTTTTTTCACTGACTACACGCCGGGGGGATTTTCCATGAAGGATCAGCAGAGGCTTCTAGGGGTATGCAAAAAACTTTCCGGAAGGGGAATAAAATTTCTCTTAAGCAATTCGTTTTCTCAAGAAATTAAAGATCTTTACAGTGAATACAATATTCACGTTATACCTGCAAGAAGGTCCATTAACAGTATTGGTTCAGGAAGGATTGGACAGAGTGAACTGTTGATAACAAATTATTAACCTTTTAGGCTGAGTATAGTTGTGATTGACTGTCAGTAAACATAAGAGAAATAAGCCATGAAGTACTAATAAGATATGGTACCTTTCGAAGTGTATGAATGTAATGAGGAAAAGTCCAGCGATGGATCGAGGAGATACAGGATAATTGCCATAGATTACAGGGATCCTACGTATCTTGATGCAATATGCTCATCTGATCTTAAAAAAGGATCAGAGGTGGACCTCCAGGGAAATGATGTTTATTTTCAAAAGCAGAAAGTTGGAACCGTTGAAAAACTGAAGGACGCGAGTTCCATAAGAGTCAGTACCAGTTTTGATATAAAATATACTGGCGGGTATTCGCTCGATGGCAAAACGGTTTATCTGGACGAACATTTTCCGCAGAAACTGGAGATTAAGGGAAAGGTTGTTGACGCAAGGGAGAGCATTGGTCTCCACCATGAACTCCCTGAGAAATGGCTCTCGGATCAGGGGTACGAATATCCTTATGCACACGAAATGGCCACGGGCATAGAGAAGAAGTATGTTGAATCCCTTGGAGTGGAATGGAAGGATTACTGTGATGAGGTTGACAAGAACCTCAGAAACGTTTACAGGAGGACTCTTGGGAAATCCCCTTCCTCACTTGATCTGGCCCCATATCTCTACTGCAGGGACCAGGAAGCGCTAAAGGAGATTAGAAAGAGCAAGCAGAATTAGGATGAGATGCATTATGAAAGATGTTGATAAATTTGCCTACAACAGAACTATTGAGAGCAGTCCAGAAAAGGTCATGGGAGAACTTTTCAGGAAATTGAAAGACCAATCCTGGATAGTTCTATCCTATGTTGATGTCAAGGAAATTGTGGAAAAGAACTCCGGAAAACTATTTACTCCATATTATATTATTAATGTTTGCAGACCACAGGCTGCGATTGAACTTCTCAGTGAGAACTACGACCTTGGACTGTTTCTTCCATGCAAGATCGTCCTTCGATCCAGAGGACAGGGGACCGAGGTTTCTTTGATTCTTGTATCCAGGTCCGACAGGGACTATCTTGGTGGAAATGGGAAAACTGCAGAAAAATACGAAAATGAACTGAAAGCGATAGTATCTTCGGTTGAACCATGAAACATTTTGTATTTCAGAGGATTTTGAAATTTCATATGCCTAGAAACTGAACAACCCTTTCAACTTCATGAAATAATCCATGCGCGCCTGGATCCCGCCACGCCCAACATTCGTTCAATTTTATTCCCGGGTCTGGATGTTTCCTCGCTCAAAGCACTCTTCAGCAGTGGAATTGCTAGTTTAGAAAATGGAATAAGTGCAAAATAGGGTACAGAAATAATGTACTTTCTGTCTCTTTTTTTCTTTATTTCCTGAATTCCTTGAGTGCGTCCATGAGAAGAACCATGTTCATGAGCGATGGTGAACCGGACATCAGCAAAGAGATGAAACCTGCCTCTACGATCTCATCATCCGAAGCCCCGTTCTCTATTGCAAGCCTCGTATGATATGGAATGCACCACTCGCACTTCTCGGAGAGTGAGAGTGCGACTGCGATCAGTTCCTTTTCCTTTGCAGAAAGCTTTCCCTTCCCTGAGACTGCGCCTATAAACTGCTGAAATATTCCCATTGTTTGAGGATATTTTTCTCCAAGGTCCTTCATCAGTCCCTGAATTTCCTCTAGTCTTATTTGTGAAACCACTTATATCCTTTCGGCAATATTCAATCACCTTTTAACCTTGCGATGTGTGCAAGCTTTCATCGAGAGGATACGCTTAACTTACCTTACTCAGAAAGTTATAGGCACAAAGCCCTCGTCGAGGTATCTGGCTATCACTTTTGATATTGGTTCCATAGCTATATTCCTTTGAGCAAGCATAGGCTCGATGTTGTCTCTCTTAGCAATAGCAGAACATGCGAATGGCTCAATTCCGGCTTCACGCACTGTTTTGAAAGTCTCGTCAATATCCTTGTCGCCGCTTGCGATGAGTCTTTCACTGGGACCAAAGAATATCAGTCCAACCTTTTCACTCCTGTTATTCTTTTTCATTTCCCTTGCAAAAATAAGACCGGTTATTGCTTTCTCCTTATTTTCCTGACCAGAGCTTATTATAACTAATAACTTGTGTGACATTTTTCTAAATATTATCATCAGATAATAAGTTTTAGTTGAAGAGGTTCTCTTTCATGCCAAGAAGGTGTCCTATTATCGGGGCGCATTCTCAAGCAGCCTCTCTTTGCATTGCTTATAGAGCGATTTAGTAAAGAATTTTGAGATATTCACGCTCAATTTGCTTCCTTGGCTTGGAAATGTTTTTAACCTTTGCTGAATAGCCGTTCAAGTTAAGTTTGAAACTATCAAAAATAGTAAAATCAATTGAGGGTATGATAAATATGGATATGATAGAAATTAAAAAAGGAGCTAGTTACGTTGTTGTATCGAACAGTGGTAAAGAAGACCCTATGAGAACGGAGGGTGAGTACGTTGGATACACCATACTTGGTGAAGAGGGAGCTATAGTATTCAGAGTTAAGGGAATAGAGAACAAATCATTTCTAAGACTCATCCCGGTATCAAATCTTTATGCCATTGAATTCAGTGAGGAAAATCTGATGCACAGCAAAGAAAATGAAAAGACTGCCGACAAGGCTTACTATATAAGTTGAGTTGTACAAATTTCATCATATTTTGGGCCGTCTGGCGTGAGTACGCTCCTGATTAATGTGACCCTGTCTGCCCACAAACTTATGTCTATTTTTTTACTCAGGATCTGATCAAGTTCCTGTCTGTTGGCGATTCCTTTGACCCTGCCCAGTGTCAAATGAGGGATCATTTCTCTTTCTTCCCTGTCTTTACCCAGTCCATTTGTGATATCCTTCCAGATTTCTTTTATGTTGTCAGAATCTGATGTGAGAATAAAAACCCTGCATTTACCTCTTCCCGGAAAGCAGTCAACACCCTTGAACCTTGCTTCGAATCCATTGTATTTCATCTCTTTGATATAATTGCAGATTTTCCTTGAATAATCTTCCGTAATATCCTCGTAAAATTTCATGGTGAGATGCATCTGACTGATCCTGACTGTTTTGAGCCATCTGTATGTCTGGAGATCTCTCATGGAATCTTCGAGCTTTTCAATCCCGAGAAATTCAAGCGCAATGAATGCTCTCGTTCTGATCCTCTCTTTCCTTTTTTAGTTCCCTGACCGGAATCTGGATGCACATAGAGTATTGTATGCGCTGTATATTTATATGTCGTACTGATATCTTAGTCATGTCCAACGTTCCTGACAATCTAAAGTACACAAAGACACATGAATGGTTCAGAACTGAGGGAAATGCTGCTTTTATAGGAATAACAGATTATGCCCAGCACCAGCTCACAGATGTTGTTTACGTGGACTTTCCGAAGAAGGGTGAGATCAAAAAGAAAGGCGATGTTCTTCTCACAATAGAGTCTGTTAAGTCAGCAGAAGATGTTTATTCTCCTGTTGATGGCGAAGTGCTTGAAGTCAACAGTGAACTGGCCACGAAACCAGAACTCGTTAACCAAGACCCTTATAAGTACTGGCTGGTGAAATTATCATTGAAGCCTGGAACCCAAGCGGCTGGACTTTCTCCGGCAGATTACAAGAAACACATCGGAGAATAAGCTGGGAATGCCGGATAGAAAAGACAGGTTCTATTATCTGGCAAAGAAAGATAATTTCAGAAGCAGAGCAGCATTCAAACTCATGGAGATCGACAAAAGATTCCATATGCTCTCGATTGATGATTTTGTACTTGAGTTCGGATCTTCTCCCGGCGGATGGACTCAGTACGTCAGGAGCATAACTTCCAACCCCATTGTTTCAATAGATCTGAGCCCTATGGAACCAATTGAAAATGTCCATTTTATAAGAGGCGACCTCATGAATCCGGATTTCGACTCGATCCTGAGGGAGAACCTGAACCGGATAGGAATAACCAACTTCACAGTGGTGCTTTCCGATGCAATGGTTCACACCAGCGGAAACAGAGGCAGGGACCATGCTTCCTCGTACCTCCTGGATGAAAGAATTATGAATATATCAATGAGATATCTCAGACCGGGCGGAAATGTAATTTTGAAGCAGTTTTACGGTGACCTCACAAAGACTTTCTTGAAGAAATGGGAGGAACAGTTCAGGTATTCCGGCATGACCACTCCTGAGGCTTCAAGACGTGGAAGCAGCGAAATATACATAGTATTCAAGGGGAAGATTCATGATTCGTGAGCAGTTAGGCCCATTGATTCCAAGTACTGATGCATACCCGGGTATTTCTCGTACTCTACAACAACTACAACTGTTTGATTGCTCATTGTCTTCATCGACTCGGCAAAATTGATTTCCATTTCCTCCAGTCTCTTCTGCTCAATACGCCTGAAACCGTCAATCCTCTCTATGTTGTCGTTCCATTGTTGTACAAACTCCTCTGCAGTCTCCCCTGTAAACTGCTTTTTCATAAGTCTTCTCTTTCTCACAGAGTGCCGTATCATGGACCATGTCCCGATCTCCCTGGTGAAATTGTCGCCAAATTTGTCTTCATCCATGTCAAGCGCAATCATCCTGATATTGTGTTTTTCTCCATAAAGAAGGGCTTCCGTGAATATGGGAGCCGGTGTCATGACCTCCCCGTATGACGAAAGGACAATTCCGTATATCATCTCATAATCAGAGAGAGAAAGCTCAAAGGGGTCCTTGAGAAATTCTGAAAGTCCCCTTAACTCTTCCGGGGATATTCCTATCAGTATGGTAGACGGTTCGACCCTTATAAGGAGGTTCCTCAGATCGTCGCCATCGCGAATGAGTCCTTTAATTCCGCCGAAGAGATAAATTGTGGCATTCGACTTTGGATCGGTAAATATTGAGATCATCTTGCATTTTTCTTCCTTTCAATAAGTTCCACCAGTTCTCCCCTTTCACAGAAAGATCGGAGTTCGTTTATATTTGTAACCGGACATCCCATGATATTATCCCTGTCCACTATTTTTCTGGATACAAGCAGGGCTTCATCCTCCATGAACTCAGAGACTTTCTTGATGGTCTGTATCTTGTTTGAAGCATTCTCCAGCATGTCCAGAAATCCCATAAAAACCAGCGATTTGACTGCATCAAGTGCCATGGCATCAAAAGCAGTCTTCTTCAGAAGTGTTATGTCATAACCGGCAGATTTCATAAGACTTATAATGGCGCTCCTGAAGTAGTCCTGCTCCGGAATACTTTCTGCAGGGGGACTGTACCGTGCTGCATATTCTGATACATCTATTTCCCTACGAATTTCACCGGACAGCAGCTCTTCAAGTTTGAAGAATATGTCTATGGTGGCAGCACTACCGTTTTCATAGAGGGATACGGATCTGCGGGAGATTCCTACCTTTGATGAAATGTATCCTATGGAATATCCCCTCTGGTCCATTATTTCTCTCATCTTCCTGCCGTCAATTGAAACGTAATATCCTCCCGGCCCTGAAAATATGAACGGCTTCTGACCCTCAACATAATCCCTGAGGGTTTCCTCTGACATTATTGGTACACCGTGCCTGAAGTAGACGAGGTCATCCTCAAGCAATCCTCCAGAAGATCTTTCCCCGACGACCACGGGTGATGAGTCCATGAATTTTGATATTGCCAGCAGTTCCATCGAGTTGTCGCTTCTCAGCGTGTCGATATTGTACAATATCTTAATCACAAATTTTTCTCTGTCTCTCCGCGCAAGCAAGTCAAAAGTGACCAGTCCCTGAAGAAAGGGATCGGAAACCCTGAATCCATTTTCAATGAACATGGCGGAGAGTCTGACTAATATGGCCCTCCGATGATCTTCCACAGCTACTATTATCAATTCCTCTATTTAAACATTTTCTGTGCATCTTTCATCTTCTGTAAATCTAATATAACTGATGTCACAAATTAGTTAATTTTTCCTGCTGAATCGCATGATAACTAGGGAACCTTTTCCAGATCCTCAAGCTTTGAGGACTGCTTGTTCGGGCATGTCTTGACCTCACATGCATTGCATACCACATCCTCGGATTCGAGATCAGGGGTGATAATTTTCATTTTGTCTATAAAGGGTATAGAAGAAAGCTGTTCAACGATTGCCTTTGAAACTGGTCTTTGAAAGATCAGCCTGATACCATATTCCTTCTTGTTGACATTGGAACCTTCCACTTCAACAAGATTGCACGCATGATTTCCCAGTATGTCAAATGTCCTGTTTAGTAGAGAACCAAAGCAACCTATTCTGGGTGTCATCAGAAATATCTGGTTCCCAAGTTTCTGTGACATGGTCAACCGATCAATTCTGGGCCTGATAGAGGCCATGATCTCCCTCACTGCACTTGTATCCTCTATTGCTTTTACCGTCTCGTAAACAGTTCTCCTGTTGACGTTGAACGCCTTGGCAATTTCGCTTACGGGAATCTCAAGATCCTCGACATAAAACCTGCCATTTCTAATAGAAATCCCTCGCTTATAAAGACCTTCTATTATCTTCAGTCTTGTCGGATAGTCCTTGAAGTATTCCTCCAGTATGAGGATCATTATGGAACTGTTAATTTAAATCGATATATATAGTGTTTTATTATGTTCATCGCTTTATTAAAAGCCCATTAACTTTGTCCTGAGCTTCTGTGTCTCAAGATTCTGTTGTTCAGATTCCATGATTCTGCTTCCGGAAAATACGTCTCTGAGACCCTTTATTTCCACACTTCCAAGCAAACCGTTGCGGAAGTAATGAAAGGTCGCCGCATCTGCACCGTCGTCATAAATTGAGTCAAGAAAAACATTGTTATTCTCCAGTGGCTTTTCCATAAAACCGTCGACAAATCGCATTGAATTCAGAGCGATTATCTGATCACCGGGGTTCATTCCGGAATTAAACGCAGGATAACCTTCCATGATGCCACCAACTGTGAACCTTTCTCCCTCTTTCCTGATCACTATTCCTGAAGTTTTTCTTTTCGATTTCTTCTCCGCAGGCACTCTGACCAGACCTATCTTCGATAGTTCTGAATCCTCGTTTATTTTCTCTAACCCTTTAATGTAGCTACGGAAGAAGTCACTAAAGTCTGATCCGGTAATCTCCTTCAGCGTTCCGATGATGTCCTTTTCGGTGAACCCTCTGCCATCTTTCTTGTATTTTTCAAACATAATGCGAAACAGATCATCCAGCGACTTCATTCCCTTGGTAAGTTCCACCACCTTTATATTGAGAAATAGACCAATATATTGGCCCTTCAAATAGTATGATGTGTAGCTGTTGATGCCGTCAGGAGAGGGCTTGTAATACTTAATCCATGAATCAAATGATGATTCTGTAAGTGTTGTCTTCCATGTCCCTGGAAGGAGATTTAGAATGTTGGACACCTCTGATAGCATTTCATAATAACGATCTTTTGTTATCAGCCCGGATCTGAACAGGTTCAATTTTGCGTAATAGTCCGTGATCCCCTCGCTGAACCATAACCAGTTTGTGTAGTTTTCCTCCTTGTAGTTGAACGGACCCAGTTCTAAAGGTCTTATTCGCTTTACATTCCATAGGTGAAAGAACTCGTGGGATGCGATTGAAAGGAGACCCACGTAACCCTTTTCGTCTGTAAATGCGTTCACGGGAACAACAATTGAGCATGAACTCAGATGCTCAAGGGCACCAGTACTCTCAGGCTCTGCGAATATATGAATGATAAACTGGTACTTTTTGTACGGGAGGGGCCCCATCATCTTTGCAAATCCTTCGACTATTTTTGAAAAATCCCCTGCCAGCTTGTTTTCGTCTATGTAGCCTGGGCCCTGAATTATTATTTCATGGTCCTTCCCTGCTGCCTTGAACTCTATAAATCTGCTGTTCCCAATTTCAATCGGCGAATCTGCCAGAAGATCATAATTTATTGCCCTGAACCTGTTTTCTGCGATCTTCTCCAGAGTAGTGTAAATCTTCCATGTACCGTAAGGCCTGATGAGGATCTCAAGCGTCTGGTCTTTGTACCCTTCTATGTACATAAAGGCGCTGGTTCCGTTAATTGAGGCACCTGATGAGTCCAAGTGGCTCACCCTTGGCGGGTATTCGGGAGCATATACCTCATAGTGTACGGTGACCTTATGCTGATTTGATGTATTGACTTTCCACGAAGATTTATCCTTCTTGATAAAGTCCAGAACAGAATTATTCTCGCCTGTAACCGAAAAGTGCCTGACGTGCCTAGCAAAATCTCTTATGAGGTAAGAACCTGGAGTCCATGCAGGCATAACAAGCGTAAGGGATTCCTCTGAGAATTCCTCCAGCTCGACTGTGATCTGAAATATCTGAGTTGATGGATCTGGCATATCGATGGTATAACTTATTTTCATTTACAATAGATAACACTCATGCTGATTTATTTTTATTTAGTGTTTTTTCATCAAAGACAACATTGACCTGTTGAGATGACCGCTCTTTTTCCTGAATGTTCGGTTCATTGACAGCGTTATCAATTCTTTTTCTACTTCTTGATCTGTTCCTGATTATGCTTAAAAAGAGCCCGAACAAGAATACAGCCAGAACCTTGGTGTTTGATCCCGTTTTTTTAATCTCGGGTGAAGGAGATAAACCACAATCAATTGACGGCAACGCTTCCCCCTCTTATTTCAGTCATCTGATGGGGGACATAAATACAAGCAGGATCGGATCCGAAGGGATTTCCCGTCCTGGTAAATGCCCTCGCTCTTGACCCCCCACATATGTTGTTATATTCACATATTCCGCATTTTCCATCATAGCCTGATGGATCTCTTATCCTCTTGAGCGTATCATTTCCTGCGTATATTTCTTTAAGGCTCCTCTCCCTGACATTACCGAGCGGCATCTGCAGAAAACCACTGGGATAGACATCTCCGTTGTGCGCAACAAATATTGTTCCCTTTCCGTCAGAAGTGTTGGCTATAGGCGATGATGGGATTCCTTTGGGCAAACCCAGAAGATCAACAGTCCTGTCAACCAGATATTGGTATAGATCGCCACCTTCTAATCTTCCACTGGAATTATACTCGGACACTATCCTGCGGTACATTGGAGATTCCACCGTCCTCACGTGCATGCCGTAGGAAGTGGAATACAACAGCCATTTATTGACTTCTTCATATTCTTCTGATGTTAGATCGAGAAGTTCCGATCCCCTTCCTGTTGTTATAAGAAAGAAAACCTCCCAGACGCCTATCCCTTTTTCAATAAGGGTTTTCAAAACCGCAGGAAGATCTCTGAGGTTCTCTCTCATCACCGTGGTGTTTATCTGAAGTGGAATCGTGGCAGCCTTAAGATCGGATATGAGTTTCATCGTTCTTTCAAAGACTCCATCCACCCCCCGTATACGATCATGAACCTCCCGGTTTGAGCCATCAAGACTAAGTGACATGGATGCAACTCCGTTTTCCTTCATGAAGTGTATCATTTCATCGTTCAGCCTTTCTGTTGCGGACGGGCTGAGAGAAAACTTCAAATGTAACCGGCTAAATTCTCCTATTATTTCCTTCAGTCCACGCTTCTTCATGACGTCCCCGCCGCTCAATATAGTTATGGGTTTCATTCCGTCAAATGAGGATATCGATCTTACAAACCTGATTGATTCCTCAATGTTCATTTCATCAGGCAAAGGTTCCATTATTGCGGAAGCTCTGCAATGCCTGCACGCCAGATCGCACGATTTAGTTGTCTCCCAGAAGATAAGGAGCGGCGTTTTATTGTAATCGAGTTTGCCAGTGCCGGGGATCACTTTTTTTCAATTCCATCTCATATAATAACGACTATCCTAATATGTTAGGTTTAGCCTCATTATTTTACCATTCATTTTGAAAGAATAAGCATTTCCACTCGTTTCATGCCTAAAAACTTTATGAGACAGCAGAATATAGAAAAGAGGATTTTAACGAAATCTGAATTCGAAGATCTGACAGTTCCCCAGGCTCTTGATAGGCTTGGTTGCAATTCTGATGGGCTCAGTGGTGCTGAGGCCGACGCCAGACTTCAGAAGTACGGATACAACGAGGTCAATCCCAAGAAAGAATCTTTCCTTAAGAAGCTGGGATTGAAGTTCTGGGGTCCAATTCCGTGGATGCTGGAACTAGCTGCTGTTGCCACTTATTATTTTAGTGATTACCGTGACATGTATATCATTCTGTTCCTTTTGGTGTTCAATTCCATAATCAGCCTTGCACAGGAGTCAAGGGCACAGAATGCAGTCTCGCTCCTGAAAAGCAGGCTTAGTGTGCAGGCCAGGGTTCTGAGGGATGGAAAATGGCAGATCGTTAAGGCCTCATTTCTAGTCCCAGGAGACATAATACATTTGAGATCCGGAGACGTCGTCCCTGCCGATCTCAAACAGTTGAACGGTGAAATAGATGTTGATCAATCTTCCCTTACAGGGGAATCCCTTCCCGTAACCAAAACAAACGGCCAGATCGTATACTCTGGAACCACTGTGAAGAGAGGAGAGTCCACATGTCTTGTGGTTTCCACAGGATCTGCAACTCTATTTGGCAAGACCACTGAGCTGGTGGCAAGCGCAAAATCAGAGTCGCATATTGAAAAGCTTATACTTGGAATTGTCAGGTATCTGATTGCAATTGATGGTGGACTTGTAGCGGTACTGTTCATCTATTCTATCTATACAGGCTATCCGCTTTCGCAGGTTATTCCATTTTCGCTAGTTGTACTAATAACCTCAATACCTGTTGCTCTTCCTGCAACATTCACTATTGCCATGGCAATAGGTGCCGAGGAGATGTCCCGAAAAGGCGCTCTGGTAACCAGGCTCACCGCAATTGAAGATGCCTCATCCCTTGACATACTTTGTCTTGATAAGACAGGGACCATAACAGAAAACAGGATTTCTGCGGAAGCACCTGTCGTCTATAATCTTGATGCCAGCACAGTTGTTGAATATGCTTTGTTTGCCTCTGATGAGTCGAGCCAGGACCCCATAGACAATGCTGTGATAGAATATGCCCGGAAAACTGGGGTTACGGTTAACAAGGATCAGAGGGTGAATTTCGTGCCTTTTGATTCACATACCAAGATGACAGAAGCCACCATCTCGGATGGCACAAATAAGATCAAGGTTTCAAAAGGGTCACCCCCGGTGATGATGCTCTCTTTTGAGTATCCGGATAAAATTAAGACCGACATAGAAAAATTTTCAAAAAGCGGTTACAGGATTATTGCGGTTGGAGTGGAGGAACAGAAAAAAGAGATTGTTGGAATAATCCCGCTGCACGATCCTCCCAGAGCTGATTCAAAGATTCTGATGAAAGAACTTAAGGAACTGTCCGTGATGACAAAGATGATCACCGGAGATAGCAGTGAAATTGCCTCGGAGGTTGCTTCCGAGGTCGGCATAGGTTCAAAAGCCTGCATTTTCAGCGAAGTTAAAAATTCTGTGGGATCGCTTGAGAAGTGCGATATTTTTTCACAGGTTTATCCGGAGGACAAGTACTATATCGTCAGGGATCTTCAGAAATCAGGCCATATAATAGGAATGACCGGTGACGGTGTGAATGATGCTGCTGCTCTCAAACAGGCCGAGGTTGGTATCGCGGTGAGCAATGCAACAGATATTGCCAAAGCCTCAGCTAGCATTGTCCTCACCCATGAAGGCCTTTCTGACATAGTGGAATCGGTAAAAACAGGACGCAGGATTTATCAGAGAATGCTTACCTACATACTGAATAAGATCATCAAGACTATTCAGGTTGTATTTTTCCTTACGTTTGCGTTCTTCATCTTCGGTTTCTTCGCGACCACACCATTTGACATCATTCTCCTTATTTTTGCCAATGATTTCGTAACGATGTCCATAGCCACGGATAATGCCAGATTCTCCTCAAGACCAGAAAAATGGCGAACCAGACCCATTGTTATTACCTCTGCGATCATTGGTGCGGCACTTGTGGTGGAAGGGCTTGTTGCTCTGTATATCGCATTGTATTACGGCCTTGACAAACTGGCAATATACACTTTCGTATTTGACATCCTCGTTTTCTCCGGCCAGTTCACAGTATATATGGTGAGAGAAAGGGATCATTTCTGGACCTCAAGACCGGGAAAATGGCTACTCACATCATCCTTCTTCGATATCCTGATCATCTCCCTGATTTCCTGGAGGGGCGTACTTGTCTCACCGATACCTGCCTTATTTGTATTGCTTGCCCTTGCCCTCACATTCACCTGGATGGTCGGGCTGGATCAGATCAAGAATCTTGTGTTCAGAAAATACAGTGTTTGATCCGACAGCTTCGGGTAATTAGAAAATTAGTGGAACATTTTTTATCTCTGGCAGACATGATTTACTGATAACATGAGAATAGTGGTAGCTTTCGATGGCACTAACTCCTCGCTCAAGGCTCTGGATTTTGCCTTTTCTCTCAAAAAATCTGTCGAGAAATATGATATCGTATTTGCTTTCCCCTCGTTTTCCACTCCTCCACCAACCTTCGATGGATACATTGTACCGCCTACCGAAAGTGATCTGGCAGAGATGGAGAAATATGCCGAAAAAGTCATGGACATCGCCAGATCAAGAGCTGGGGAAAACGGCATAAATGCTGATTTTGAAGAGCTCGATGTTCCGCAGAAGGACGTTGCGGAGATGATTCTTGTTGCGGCTCAGAATTTCAAAGCTGATCTTATCGTCATGGGGAAGAGGAGACTTACTTCCATGGAAAAACTCATCCTCGGATCAGTGAGTTCAGAGGTCGTCAAGAAGAGCATTATACCTGTCCTTATTGTCCCGCCATCGCCTGAAAGCAAGTGAAGTTGTTTTCTCCGTTCTAGGATAACTCTCTGATGAACAGATCCACGAAAGGTTATATCCGGTCTGAAATTCTGTTCATAAATGGGTGTTCCTGAACTCAGATATAAGTCTGGCCTGTTGATTCTTGCAGACGGTACCCCGGAAGAAAATAAATATTTCGATCTTGACAGCAGGACTGGCAGCTATGTGGCGCCCGCATACATGTATTCAAGGGTGTTAAAATTAATAAAGGGGCTGAAGGATAATGTCTTCCCGTTGAAGGAGACCCTTGAAATAAGCCACAAGGAGATATTGAGACCTTATCAGAAGGAAGCTGTCAGGAGGTGGGTTGAAAACGAGTACAACGGCATAATCGTTCTCCCCACTGCTGCAGGAAAAACTCATATCGGCATTGACGCAATTTCTAAACTTAGGACGTCGACCCTTGTTGTCGCTCCCACTATTGAGTTGATAATGCAGTGGCGGAGCATTCTTTCCAAGACCTTTGGCGTGGAGATAGGCCAGATAGGCGGAGGTGAGAAGGAGATAAGACCTATCACTGTCTGCACATATGATTCTGCATACCTGATGGCCGAATCCTTGGGAAACAGGTTTCGGTTTCTACTGGTTGACGAGGTTCACCATCTTGCGTCGGAACAGTTTATTCAGATCGCGAGAATTTTCGCATCACCATTCAGGATGGGGCTCACTGCAACACTTGAAAGAGCAGATAAACTTCATGAAAATCTCGCAGAGGTGATGGGCGGAAAGGTTATGGAAATGGGATACGAGGAGCTTTCTGACTATCTTGCTAATTACAGCATAGTCAGAATACCGGTGGACCTCACTCCGGAGGAGGAGACCGAGTACCAAGACAACCGAACCCTCTTCCTGAACTATCTAAGAAAACACAGGATGGCAATGCGAGGACCATGGGATTTTGAGAGATTCATACTAAGTTCCTGGAATCCGGAGGGGAGGGAGGCTCTTCTTGCCTGGAGAAGATCTAGGGAGATTGCCTTCAGTGCGCGGGCTAAGGTTGATTATGTGAGGTATGTTCTCTCCAGGCATCCCGGTGAGAAGACCCTCATCTTTTCTGAAGACACTGAGACCGCCTATATGATGTCAAGAGAATTTCTGATTCCTGCCATTACTTATCTCACTCCGGCTAGGGAGAGGAAACGTTATCTCGATCTTTTCCGGAGTGGGGAGATTCTTGCACTCGCTGCATCCAGGGTACTTGACGAGGGTGTGGATGTCCCCGATGCTTCGGTTGCGATTGTTCTGAGCGGATCGGGGAGTGTGAGACAGTTCAGGCAGAGGCTTGGCAGGATACTCAGACCGTCTGCGGGGAAGAAGAGTGTCCTGTACGAAATACTCGCTGCCGGCACTTCAGAATATGGAACTTCTAGGAGGAGAAGACATGGTGTTCCCATCGGAGCTAATGGCGATAAAGAAGTCCAAGGGTAATCTCTATCCAATATTCATAAATCCTGAAACCAGCAACTATGCTGATTCGCTATTGAATGCCTTTCGATCATACACGGGAAAAAGGCGTGGCGACATTGAAAAGTTACTGAGAACCATGGAACTGGGGTTCCAGAACCACAAAGTGTTCAGGGCAATTTCACTTATCCTGCTCAGGAAATCAATGTTCGATCCTCCGTCCCGGCTCGATGCGGAAGACGTCAGAGCAAAATTGTTCACCTTAGCACATCAACCCGCCTATCTTCCAGAGAACCGGGCAACGGCATTGGAAAGAGTTGCAGAAATTCTGGGCGTTGAACCCGAGGAAGTCGAGAAAGGGATCTATGCGGACAAGGAATCTGAACAGATACTCTCCTGGGTACCTGATCTGACTGCAGATGAACTGTGCCTGATATACAATCAGGAACTGGTTGAAAGTATACTTCTTAAATCAGTATCAATGAAGATCTGGGATGTGGATTCATGGGTACAGCTTGTGAGGGAAATAAAGAGGAATTATCTCATGTTTGAGGCTTTTGGCAGCGGTGGGCAGGTTGAGTACCTGAAGGTGGACGGCCCCCTTTCCCAGATGAGCGAGGTCGAACGTTACGGCTCCAGATTCTCGTCTCTTTTTCACAGCATGGTCAATTTCAACAGCTGGAAGATGGAGGCAGACATATCTCTGAAGGACAGATCCAGATCAAAGGAACATCTTAAACTGTTCCTTGATGATTCCTCCTCAAACTATTTCCCTCTGCATCCCACTCAGAAGGTGCTAGAACACCATGAGCCATGGATAATATCTTCAAATCCTAATCCTGTGCTGGTGGACAAACGGATTTATTTTCCTGATCTGGAAACGAACATTGAAGGAAAGACTGTTTTTGTGGATATTTCCGTGCCGGCTTATGCTGAGAAGAACCGCGAACGGGATTTTGCAATACGCAAAGCCGGTATACTCTGGGAAACAGTCTATGTTTCTGAAATGAGGAATCACAGAATCAGGGATTCACTGGTGTTCGACGGCGACGTAAATTACGGCAGGCTTTTCGAGTATCTTAAGAACAGATACAGTCCGGAGACGACGCCAGAAAGACGCAGGATTGAGAGGACTGAAAGGCTTGAGGAGGAGATGGATCAGAAAGAGATAGAAGAGATTTCCCTCAAGGTGCAGAGCCTTTACCCTGACGCGGAAAGGATTGTGGAATACATAGAATCAAAAGGTTTTGTCGCTCAGAGGGTACTAAGAACAATTGGATACAAGTTGAAGTGGGATGGGCTCACTCTTGTAATTTACAGATGATCATAAAAGCGAATCCGTTACCGCCTTGTCGCTTTCTATCTTGCTCTTTCCTGTCCAGTCCTCGATGATCAGGGTGATTTCGCGCTTGGAGTCTATTGCATGGTCAAGGGTCTGACGAATCCTTTTGAATTCCTGGCTTTCAGCATCAAACATAAGGTCAAGCTTTTCGCTGATTGTCATTAGAATGCCCTCAACGGTTGTAAGTTCACCCGCGGATTCCTCCCCGGGAGCTATCTCGGCCTTTATTTCCGGAATTGTGAGAACTGCGTTTGGAGAGCGGTAGACCAGTACGTTGAGATCGTGAGGCTCTGATATTTTCATTGTGATCTTCTTTGGATTTTGCCTGTTCTCGTAAAAGATGCTGTTATGTTTGTAAAGGCACTTGCGGCATACATATGTCTGTATGGTTATCTTCCCTTCAATTGGAATTTCAGTGCTATAGGTTATTGAATAAAGGTTGCTTGAACATGCAGGGCATTTCAATGTTGTTTCAATCTCTGGCGGTACTTCTAGATAGTCCTCGTCCTCATTTTCCATATACGCTCAACCATGGCTTAAGTGAATTCGACACGAAATATTTTGCCTTTTTCAATTCTTTCACATTTCTTGAGGAAGTAAGGAACATCACTATCTTTAAGTCCCTCAGAATCTGCAGGATCTGCCTTCCAAGAACCTCGACTCCAGTGTCGGCCCCGTTCAGAAGGGTTCTGGCAAACCCGCCTGCATCTGCACCCATTACCAGTGCTTTAGCTAGGTCCAGGCCTGTTCTCAGCCCCCCGCTGCCTATGATGGGCAAACCCACCTGACAGTATTTGATTGATGCAGGCGATGGTATTCCCCAATTCCAAAATGTTTTACCGCTACTCATTTTGGACTCGTCATTCATCTTTTCTGCCCTGAAAAATTCAATTGCAGCAAATGATGTTCCGCCCATACCGCCAACATCTATGGCCTTAACTCCCGCATCCTTCAGAAGAAGCGCAGCCTCGCGGGAAAAACCATTGCCGGTTTCTTTTGCTATTACAGGGAAGCTCTGGGCCACCTCAGAGAGTACCTTAAGTATTCCTTTCGAGTTCTTGTCACCCTCCGGCTGCACCATTTCCTGCAGAAAGTTGAAGTGAACAATGAGATGAGAAGCGCCAATCAGGTCGAAGACATATTCTATCTGCTTCATTGTAAACGCTGCCTTCTCCTGTTTGATAAGCTGAGGTGCCCCTATATTGGCGATTTTCATAGGTATGTCAAATCGGTTTATTACGGAATACGTCTCCGAAAGTTCCTTTTTTTCAACTGCCGCACGCATGCTTCCCACACCCATGCCTATCTGGAATTTTTCCGCCACCGCGGCAAGGTTTTCGTTGATCTTCCCTGCAAGCTGGGTGCCTCCAGTCATTGAAGAAATAATCATTGGCATCTTCAATTTCTTCCCCAGCAGGGTGATCGCTGTATCTATACTGTCATAATCGAGCTCGGGGACCGCCTGGTGAATGAAGATAACGTCGTCCCAGAAATTATGATCTGATGTTACGTGCTGATTCTCTGCAATCCTTATATGTTCCTCCTTTCTGTTTTCAATCATTTGATCACTGTCCCAATGAATTCATCCCTGTTTCTTTCCAGCAACCTTTCTGGATAATTTCCGTTCACAAGATATACCGCCGGGACATGTCTCTTAATCTTTCTCATGATATCATATTTTCCTTTCATTCCACCTGTCACGTCATTCTCGTTGGTGGTGAAATTTGGGTTATATTCAATGGTTCTTAGAAGCTTTGCATGGGGATTGGTCTTGGGATCGTCGTCATAGATGCCGTCAACGTCCGTAAAGAAGATCACCGTATTAGGCTTGTATCTAACTGACAGGTCATAAACAATTCTGTCGCCGGAGTATATTCCGATCATCCTTGAACTGCTGAAGTATACGTCCCCGAAAAGAACTGGAACGAGCCCCACACTGAACATCTGATCGACAGAATCGTAAAATTTCTTGCTCCCCACGAAGATAGATGATGGTTCTACTGAAACAGCATTTACATCGCTCCGTAAAAGTATGTCGATAACATGCGAGTTAAGTTCAACCATGTCCCGGTGAATCTGTGAATAGCCTTTCCTCCTGGACTGAGAAAGTTTGCCAGGAATACCATATTCCCTGGCTTTCAGGTGACCGAAAGACCCTCCGCCATGTACGATTATTTTTTTTCCTGGTAATTTGGTTATAATTTTTACCATTCGTTCTGTTGCTTCACGCTTGAATAAAAGGTATTTTGATTTGTCCGTGATGACACTGCCGCCTAGTTTCAGTATAATCATTTTGTGCCTAGCAAATATTGTCTACAATTTAAATTATTGTTATAACCCGGGAACCTTGAACCCCCAAAGAAATATTAAACCGAGACCGAAAACTGCCCCAATTATCAGCATTATTATGAAGTAAAAAACAACGGCCAAAATTGCCATGAAAAATCCTCTTAAAAGGGAAATTTCATAGATCATTGAAATTATGAATATTGATGCTATTATTCCGATTACTGTTCCTACGATAGGTATCAGCGAAAAAAAGAATAATGCGATCACAACAAAAAGTGATGCGGCCATGGCCCTTATCATGGTCGATTTGTTGGTCATAACTTTGCCGGAGAAGTAGAAAGGTATTGAAATGAAAACCCATGAGATAAACAGGGACAGGAGAATTATAAGACCATATTCCAGATGAAGGTTCAAGAGCATTTTTACTCTCCTTTTGGAAAGTTAGACTGATCCTAATCTTTAATCTTTCTAGTTGTCCCCTCTTTCGTTCTGAAGAATAAAAATTTATTACTGTTTTACCTATGCGTGCAAAACGGGCCGGTAGATCAGCGGTAGATCGCCTGCTTTGCAAGCAGGAGGTCTCGGGTTCAAATCCCGACCGGTCCA
>JAJYZU010000071.1 GCA_021799755.1 Thermoplasmata archaeon | reverse complement strand
CGGGAAATTCAATGGTCGGTATGCCGCTTCTAACCGGAGGGCAGTAAAATCTGCACTCATGATTGCATTTCTTCGGGTGGCATTTTTCCTTCTCCAGGATTGCAACATGCATTTGCAATCACTGCGTGGGTTTCCAAAAATCCTCTGGCATCTGGTCGTAAATCTGAAAATCCTCGGACTCCTCAACCAATTTTTCCTCTACCTTGAACTTTGAGAGGACTTCTATCTTGTTAACATTTAGAATCCAGTAGTGAATTCTCCATTCCCTGCCATCGTAGAGAGTTGTTTCTTCCCGTTCGGTCTGGAGAACGCCTATATCCTCCATTGTGTAAAAGGCATCCCTGTCCTCGGGCTCAAGCATATTATCTATGACCCTGTCGTTATAACCGAAAAAGTTAATGAGGTGTTCGGCAGCATCTATAGCCTCATCGCTGCTCATTCTCCTGTTCTGGAGGCTCAACCCCTTGCTTATCGCAGAAGATAGTTTATAGATATCAGTAAAATGTCTGTTGGACGAGCCATTATTTGTAACTTTAGTAACGTTCTTCATAAAACACCATTTAGTGATCCATATTAGCCACTAGTAAGTGCAAAAACATTTATAAGGTTATTGTGGAATTTTCGTCATGTTCTTTCACGCCAGATTCAATGAGGCAGGATGTTCGAATTTTGTTGTTTTATTGCCCGAATTCCTGTACAAAGTCAGAAACATTTAATATCTATTGGTGTAGTGGAAGGAATCAAATAGTGCACTTTAGCTATTAACTATGACGCGCAGCCTGCAAGATTGTGCAATTTCTGAAGAACAAGGATCTAACATGCGATGCAAATTTTCTTTAATTTAGGTTTAAAGCACTAAAGGCAAGTCTGGGATGAGCCTCCGGACATTCTGACTCTTCTTGGCAGTATGGGTATAATAACCACAGAAACAACCCCTATCAGGATCAGAACCCACATGGAATCGGCGAGTGAAACATTCAGGACTCTGTAAAGCAATGCAAAAAGACCGATCCCGACGGCGCCGCCTATCGTGTTTCCAACGCCCCAAACAAGACTGTTGGATGAGGCAGAGACAGATTGCGGTGTCAGCTCCTTCACATATTCAATCAGGATGGGGAATATGCTGAATACAAAGAATGCAAAGAGCGTAAGAAGTATAACCATGAGATAAAAGTTCGTAGTTAGCATAAGCAGAATCATTGATAAAACTGCAAAAACGCTTGTTATCGTAACTACGGCTTTTCCACCCCAGGCTGAGGTAAGATACCCAAACAGTATCTGCCCGACGACAGGTGCAAGGAATGCAGCAGAGATGGCCTCTGTAACAAGATTGCTATTATTCAGGATGCTGTTGAAGTAGTATGGCATGAATGTGTATAAACCGGTCGAGAATATAGACCTGACAAAAATAACGATCATGAGGAGATAAATTATAGGTACGACCTTCTCACTTGCCTGCATCTCTTTCTTCGGTTTTTTTCTATGTGCGATACTGTTTCTCCTGAAGGTCGACAGTCCTCCAAGAACAACCAGTGAAGCGGCAACCTCGTATAATGCTATAATGTAAAGAGAGCTTGTGATTCCAAATAATGGAAGCAGGGCTGCGAGTATAAGCGGTACAACAGATCTCCCGACGCTTCCGATTGAGCTGTTCACGCCGAGCAGTGTGCCGGAAGACTTGCCTTTGAATGCGCTGGATAGCACCGAACCCCCTATTGGATGATAAACCGACTGGCCAAGACCAAACAAAGCAGTACCCGCAACGACAATCTCATTGACCTGTTTTAAATGCAGAAAAGCAAAGGCGAAGAGTGACAAAGCTGCCCCCTGAATGGCTATTCCCAGGAAAATCAGCAGACCGTCCTTGTCCAGTCTGTCCGCAAATCTCCCGATGAATGGACTGACAAGCCCTGAGATCAGGTTGTATATCATCGCTCCGAAACCAAGTATTATGAAATCTACGTGTAGCGCAGTATAATAATTTATCAGCACGGGAAAGATCAGCAGGTTACCATCATTTGCGAAATGCGCCACTGAAGTGTATGTTATTGCCGATGTCTCCCTTCTCATCTCCTACCAGATAACAGCCCGATATATATCGAAATACCTGTGTCCCGCTGATTTAATGGTAATTGTTATTACGAATGAAGAATCATTTAATTTGACTCTGCAATCCGTAACACATGGGAAAAATATTCTTCTTCCCTGCCAGATCAGGCCGACGGGACCCTAAAGAAGGATTCATACCAGATCTCTTCGAAGTTTTCTCCCAGGATGCGCTGATAAAGGGAAGTCGGGAAGTCAAGCTGCATGGAAATGAATTCTTTCATAGTGTGGCTGAAAGGGATGAACTAGTCAGCATGATCAATGGCCTTGATTCGTCCGAGGAAGAGAGGTCCGTTTATACACACATCATGAAGAATGCGGGGAGGAAGAACCGTGGCTTCGTCTTTCCGGCACTGATGGGTATCGTGAATTGCACCCCCGATTCCTTCTATGCAGGATCAAGGTTTGATCCTAGTATTCCGGGATCGGTTGAAAATCTTTTACAGAGCAAGGCGGACATTCTGGATCTAGGCGGTGAGAGTACAAGACCTGGGTCCGCCAAGTTACGGGTAGAAGAGGAAATAGAAAGGCTTCTTCCGGTTATCAGCGCTATTTCAAGCAGTTCTTCAATTCCAATATCAATTGATACCAGAAACCCGGAAACACTTCAACGCATGCTTGAATTCGGGATTAAGTATGCAAACGATGTGTCAGGCTTCTCGAATGAAACAATGAGAAAAATTGTCAGGGAAAACAATCTGGATGCAGTCCTGATGCATTCACGCGGAACACCTGAAACAATGCAGTCCATGACACATTACGATGACATTATCGCCGAAATAGTTGAGTATTTCTTTGACAGACTGATCTTATTGCAACGTGAAGGAATCAGCTTGGATAGGATCATACTTGATCCGGGAATCGGTTTCGCCAAAACCTGGAAAGGCAACTTAGCCATTCTCTCAAATATTGAGAGCCTTGACCTTGGATTCAGGACACTGGTAGGTGCCTCAAGGAAAAGTTTTATCGGCCATATCACAGGTCAAAAAGTGGAAAACAGGTTACCAGGCACAATCTCAACGTCCATCTACCTGGCCAACCATGGTACCGATATCCTGAGGGTCCATGATATACAAGAAAACAGGGAAGCCCTCGAAGTTATGAAATCAATTTGTGATTTCAGGGATGAGTCCCTTTGAGAGGCATTCCTTGCAGTATCCTCTGATTATCACATCAACATTGTTTACCTTGTAGCCTTTCGCCTCGGCGCTTTTGCTCAGGTCATTGCATTCTATTTCAAAATCTTCTATGGAGCCGCATGAAAGACAGACGAAGTTGGCATGCTTTTCAAGATTTGTCTCGTACCAGGTAGTTCCGTTGACCTCAAATGAGGTAAGTATTCCGGACATAGTGACAGCTCTAAGTATATTATACACGGTTGCAACCGTTATCGACGGTTCGACCTTCACTACCGATTTATAAACGTCTTCGGCAGTAAAATGCCCCGGGGAGTCATTGATGTACTCGATCACCCTGAGCCTCTGTGGTGTTATCTTGAAGTTGTATTTCTTCAGTTTCTCTACCTGTTCAGTTAAAGTCATAGTACGAGAATCTATTATCAATTAATAAGTATTTACACTTACATGATAGGATTTATTACTTTGTCTTAAGAGGCGTAGCAAGTGCGTTTTAAGGAAATCGTCGATACAATCTTCATTGAAAAGATCATCTCTTAATGCCTGTGGTCACTCCTCCAGTTGCCTTCTTTACAGGATTTTTCAGCAATATTCCAGTTGAAAAACCGCATTTTTTGCACCTGCCGTCTTCATCGATGTCCCTGATCTCGCTTGAGAAACCATTTCTATAAATGAGAAGGGATCCGCAGGATGGGCAGTATGTCGACTCGTACGAGCCACCGGGGACATTCCCTATGTAGACATATTGCATTCCCTCCTCCCTGGCTAGCGCATGATGCTCTTCAAGTGTTGAGACGGGAGTTGAAGGAATGTTCATCATCTTGTAGTCCGGATGGAAGCGAAGAAAGCTTACAGGTATCGAAATGCCAGCCTTTTCCTTGATTTTCCTGATCATTGTTCTTGCATCATTCAAGGAGTCGCCCACCTCGGGTACCACAAGGTCAGTTATTTCGACATGAATACCAGCGGAAATAGCATTTCCTATAGTATCAAAAATTGGATCTGCACTCGGAACGGAGATGTACTTGCGGTAAAAGGTATTGCTTGCATTTCCTTTAAAATCTATGGTCATACTGTCGAGAAACGTAGAAGCGTATTCAACAGCCTCAGGCGTCTCATAACCGTTCGTGACGAATATGTTTATCAAACCCTTGCTTCTAGCCAGCATGCCCACATCATGGGCGAATTCCATGAAGACAGTGGGCTCATTGTATGTGTAGGCGATGCCATTACAGCCAAGTTCTATCGCAAGCCTGACAATTTCCCTTGGCTCCATGCGGGTCCCCTGTACGTCCTTTCTCTGGCTCATGCTGTAATTCTGGCAGTATTGGCATGCAAAGTTGCATCCTGTTGTTCCGAATGACAATATGCTTGATCCTGGCAGCATGTGGAACACAGGCTTCTTCTCAATAGGATCTATCTGGATAGAATACGGAATTGAATATGTCAAGAGATCCAGCTTTCCACCTGAATTCACCCTTATTCCACAGAATCCAGGCTGACCCGGGGCGAGCCTGCATCTCCTTACACATGCAGTGCAGATGACCCGTGAACCATCCTGCTTTTCATAGAGCACTGCCTCCATAATTAATGTAATCTGTTCTTGGCTATAACCGTTGCTGCTCTATTTATATGCGACAAAAGCTGCATATCCAACGACACTGCTGTAGTCTCCGCTTGTATCGCCTGAACTGCTGTGGTTCAACAGCTCTATCCTTCCGTTTAGCTTCCTTGTAACCAGCATAAGCGTGGCTATTGGGCCATAACCGCAGGCTGATGCGTTTATGCGATCCATGACATTATAGAAAGACCCCACATCGAGCGACTCAATTGCTTTGATGAGTTCAGAATCCTTTGCATCGGCCTTTCTTGCGGGTTCATAATGCGTGAGATCTGAACTTGCTATGATTATACTATCCGGTGTGAATCCAGATACAACCGGAGCAAGCTCCTTTGCCTTTTCAAGGTCCTGATCCCCCATGGAAATCGGAAGGATGCTGCAATCATCATTGAAGAGGTACTGAAGCCACGGTACCTGCACCTCGATTGAGTGTTCATCATCAAAGGCTAATTCTGAGGCCTTTGGCGCATTCGGAATTGACTGCATTTCCTTGGATGCCTCGGCATCTATTTTACATGCTCCAAGGGGAGTTTCCCACGTACCGGCAGGATAAAAATACGTTTCATATGGATAACCGGAGTGCTTTGGACCAATTAGGATGAATTTCCTTCTATCATCGTTCCTCATTAGATTGTATGCAAACGAGGCTGTATAGCCGGAATATATGTAACCTGCATGTGGCACCACAACGCCAATAATATCCCCGGTCTTGGCGACTCCGTAAGATCGTGATAGAAGGTTATCTATCATTCCTCTCAGCTCGTCCCGACCGGCGGGATAGAACATACCAGCAACTGATGGTTTTCTGTTCAATAATGTTAATATCAATGCTAGAAATAAAACCTTATCCTTATGACTATAAAGACCGGTGAAACCGGGGAAATGGCTAAAATGCTTACGTCCCTTGCTAGGGAGGCGGTTGAAGCATATATAAAGGAGGGTAAAACTATCACAATAAGCGTTAATGATCCTATCTTTAAGAGAAATGTCGGCATCTTTGTCACGATAAGAAAAGGAAATGATTTGCGAGGGTGCATAGGATTTACCGAACCACCATGGCCCCTGAGCCAGACACTTGTAAAGGCAGCTATAGCATCGGCCACTGAGGATCCCAGGTTCCGACCAATCTCCTCCAGAGAGCTCAGTGGTCTGGAATATG
>JAJYZU010000070.1 GCA_021799755.1 Thermoplasmata archaeon | reverse complement strand
GCAGCATGGAAAATGGAAACAAGTTCTCCCACATCATTGACTACCTTTATCCTGCTGACCATCTCTCCGGTATCGCAAGATTAGATATAATTATTCTTGAAAGTTACTTGCGCCTTGCCCGGATTTCCTGCAGAAGCATTTTGTCGTATTCAATTGTGAACTTTATTTTTGCATTTCTCAGTATTTTGGCGACCTCTTCTGTCAGGTCCCTGATGTTCTCTGAAAGGAGCCCCCTATATATTATCATCTCCTTCCTGTCCATCGGAAAAAGTAACCTGTTTTTTGCCCCTTCTTTGATGTATCCAAAGGGTTTCTTATTGTTTCTTATCTCCTCCAGGTTGAGATACAGATTAGCCTGGTCATACTGAACTTCCTCTACCGTTGGCCTTGCATCCTTGGAAAAAATCTCCCAGATCTCTGGAAACACTTTTTCAAGTTCCTTCCACTGGAAATTGCTTGGAAATATGATGTGTCCGCTCCAGTTCTTCACATCTTCATGAAGGTTCACACCCTAAATAATTTAACGAATCTGCTATTTTATTCTTAGATTCAGAATCAATACTTCTAACAAAAGCATAGAATAGCGCATAAAAAAACAGATTCCGTTATTTACCATGGAAAATTTTGCATGTAAGATTAATTAGGGTTCTAAGTATTCCAGCAGAAAGGATGGCGTAGCCACACCTAAAAGCCCTGTGGTGTAGTGGCCAAGCATTACGGGCTCTGGACCCGTCGACGGCAGTTCGAATCTGCCCGGGGCTATTTTCCTTTCAGGAATTTCATGTATTGAGAAAACGTGAAAACTCTTTTAGTGTGCAGCCAATTCACTTTTATGCCTGACGAGGAAAATCCGAACGAGCAGTATTGTGAGCTTGTAGATGCAGACCTTCCCCTTGATCACCCGTATTTCTCATTCCTGTCTGAGGTGAGGCTCTCAGAATCCTTTCTAGGCCTTGCAGTATCAACTGGAAAGCAATTGAACGAAACGCGATCCCTGCTTGATATGCTTGATACCATTGTATCGGGAATAGAAGATCCGAATGTCAGGCTCAGCGATCAGAATAGAAAGATGCTCAACCACGCCGACGAAGTATGGCTTGATCTCAAGGAAAAACTGAGTTCAGGGGATCAGAGAGCAGCGAACCTTCTCGCGGCGAGTGCTCACATGAGAAATGCATCGTCCATGCTTCTTAAATGTTCAAACATGGAAAAGTTTGAGAATAAAATAGACCCTTACACGATAAAATATCTAAAAAAACTCAGTGTGCATACATACAGAGAAGCAATTGGTCACGTTATGCTTTAGCCTTTTCCTTCAGGTAATCAACAAATTTCATTGGATCTTTTACGCTTCTGTATAGAGACGTGTTTTCCCTATAATAGTTCAGTGTAAGATCCATAAGTCTCCAATCAGGAATGTCAACCTTTTCAGCCATTTTTGAGACAAGTTTCGGTATTTTTCTTTTATTTTCCACACCCTTTGCAGGCCTACCGCCAATTATATTCCTTGCAATATTCACGGCACTGCTTAAGGAAATATCCTCCTTTGAGCAGACGTAAATTGTTCCCTTGTATGCGAGGAAAGACTGCAGTACTTTGACAAGATCTGATATGCTGACAGGCGCCAGGGACTTACCTGCCGGCATCTTGTGTATTGGAGATCGCGCAATTTTCAAGATCTCGCCAGTTATCCGATCTCCCTCTCCAAAAATGTTTGATAATTTGATCGTGAGGCTCTCCTTTGCCAGGTTCACGTTGTCCTCTGTAATTCTTCTTAACCTGAAATACTCGGAGCTTCCATAATCCGTGTTTATAGCAGAGAAAAATATCAGCTTCTGCCCAGTATCCTGTTTCCTGATCACATCAACGACTGCCTTTATTCCCTTCAATGTTACGTCGTCATGCGTCTGCTGTGGATCATTGAATATTCCAGCTGAATATACTATCATATCGAACTGCTTAACAGCTTCCTGGAGTTTTTCAGTTTCAACAACGCTACCAGTAATATGTTCAACTCCCTTTTTATTGAGAACTTCATTTTCATGCCTGGAGTAGTATACGACTTTCTCAGCGTCAAGCGACATGGCCACATTGCTGCCAATAAAACCCGAGCCGCCAATTACAATAGCCTTCATGTCAAGTGTATGCGCGGTAAACTGATATAATTTTCTAGCTGCAATTCACTGCAGGATTAATATTATAAAGAGTAAAGGAATCTACATAAGGTTTTCATGAAGCATAAAGGACGAAAGGTATACATGGTTTCCGGCGGTGTAACTAAATTCGCAAAAGCAACTCCGGAAATGGATTTTAGACTGCGTGTGAAGAAGGCATTCGACTATGCTATGAATGATGCTGGACTTGAATTGAGCGACATAGACGGTTCTGTAGCTTCATATTTTTCAGATCATTTTCAGAGGCAGCTGATGTCAGGTATAATGGTCCAGGATTATCTGGGTCTGACACCAAAACCCAGCAAAAGGGTCGAGGGCGGAGGAGCCACTGGCGGCCTTTCCTTCCAGACAGGTTATGAGGAGGTCGCTTCCGGAAGGATGGACACCTGTGTTGTTTACGGCTTTGAATCAATGTCACATGTAAATACATGGAAGGGAAATGAGTTCATAGCTCTCGCAAGTGATACCAACTTTGATTATCCGGTTGGCGGGTTCTATACGGGATATTATGCCATGATGGCTGTCAGGCATATGCATGAATTCGGAACCACCGTTGAGCAACTTGCCAAAGTCTCGATCAAGAATCACGAGAACGCCCTTCACAATCCATATGCCCAGAGCCCGATGAAGCTTACAGTAGAGGACGTAAGGAAATCGCCGATGGTAGCATATCCCCTGACAAGGCTGGATGTGTGCGCAATGTCTGATGGTGCTGCCGTTGCAATACTCGCATCTGAAGAGAAGGCGTTTGAGATAACAAAGCATCCGATCGAAATAACAGGTATCGGTACCGGGACGGATACTATGAGGCTCGCAGACAGACCGTTTGGCAAGGTTCCACTTCTTCCAAATGAGAAGCCGTCAGACTACAGAGATCTGAAATATCCCGGTATTCATTCATTCAGGGCCGGGAGATCTGCCGCAAAGGAAGCTTATGAGGCAGCTGGCATAACAGATCCGCTGAACGAGATTGATGCAATCGAGCTGCACGATGCATACACATCATCTGAGATTCAGACCTATGAGGATCTTGGGCTGTGCAAATATGGAGAGGGTGGGCAGTTCATAGATGAGGGCAAACCCAAGCTTAATGGTAAGATTCCTGTCAACTTCTCAGGCGGCCTGCTTGCATGCGGTCACCCGGTTGGTGCAACTGGAATAATGCAGGGTGTCTTCATGTTCTGGCAGCTCCAGAAGACGATCAAGAAACACTTCAAGGACGACAAGCTTCAGCTGAAGAATCCAAAACGCGGGCTGATACATAGTCATGCAGGCACCGGAACTTATGTTACAGTATCCATCATGGAGGTGCCAAAATGACGATAAACCCTGATGCAAAGATGGAAGAGAGTCAGTCTGGGACCGAAGTTTACACGATAGATCCACTTGTTGTCAAATCAACCTATTCGATAGACTACATCCACAGTTTCGCACAGGACTCAGAGTTCTTCAGGGCACTTGGCAAGAAGAAACTTATGGGAAGCAGGTGCAAAAAATGTGGTTACGGATATGGAACACCAAGGTCCCACTGCATGATGTGCGGCGCTGAAACCGAATGGGTAGAATTGCCAAAAACCGGAAAAATACATTCGTTTACAACATGTTATTTCGGTAGCGAAGTTTTCCTTCCACAGACCCCATTCAACCTGATAATGGTTGAATTTGAGGGCATTGACTCTCTCTTCATGGCAAGGCTAATCGGTGCAGACCAGGATGATATGTATGTCGGCATGCCGGTGGTTGCAAAATTCAAGAGACTGCAATCATTCAGTCCAACGGATGTTTACTTTGTCCCAGCGAAGGGCTCAGGAAGGAACGACCAGAAAGGGAAGAAAAAGAGATAAATGGTCGACAAGAGGGAAGCATTTTCCAACCGGGATAGAAATGTTTTCCTTATAACTGCAGATAGGGGCATCGATCGCGGTGCTCTTATTTCAAGGTATAGCAGGACTGCATCACTTGACATTAGAGAAGTATACGACAAAGAATTCGCTGCAAACTCAGAAAGGGGTTCAGAGTTCTACAGGCGCGTATTCAGCGACTATGGCGATGAGTCTGTAGCGGAGCTGGTTTTCGCTCAGGTAGGTGTGCAGGGTGTTTCAAACATTGTAAGTAAGATGATGGAAGACCTCCGCATTGGTCTATCTTTTATAGAAAAATCCTCCAGATATGTAAGATATGACAAAAAAGTAAATGGAAGATATCTCTTTCTATCAGCGGAAGAGGCAGGTATAAATGGAAACCTGCAAACGGAATATGATGATCTCTGCAGAGATCTTTTCATCTTCTACTCAGAATGTTATGGTCAAGTTACAGGATATTTTGAAAAAACCAACCCGATCGAGAATTGCGCATTCGCTAACAGGAAAGATTCCTCGGAATCCCTCTATTCAGATCTATCCGGAAACGAAAAAGAACTCGCACAGAAGGCCTATAGCAGTGCTATCAGGGCAAGGGCTCTTGATGATCTCAGATATATACTGCCCGCCTCAACACTCACAAATTTAGGAATATCTGGCAATGCCAGGGGATTCATCCATCTAGTATCGAAAATGAAAGCAACCGGTTTGACTGAGGCCCTGAAGTTGGCAGATGACATCTATAATGAATTGCTTCCAGAATTCCCTGAGATAATCAATGCAGCCACTTCTGATTATGGCAGATCAAACATAGATTATATAAGAGAAAGGGAATCATTCAGATCGGATCCCCAATCAATTAAACATGAGACTGTTGAATTAATCTCATTTAACACCGAAGAAGAGGAGTTAAAGAAGATTGGCCTGGCATATTCCATCAAAACTGGATCGACCGTTCAGAACAGGGATGATGTGATTTCATTCATAAATAAACAGGCTGAAATGCGCAAGAACAGAAGGAACAAACCATCAAGGGAGTTTGAGATACCTGTCTATCAGTTTCTTATTTCAACAAATTACGGTGCCTTCCGGGATCTTCAGAGACACCGGATGATGACCATAATAAGGGGCTTTTTGAACCCAAAGAGTGGGTATGACACCCCCGTATCAATCCGGAACGATGAGAAACTTCTTTCTGATTTCGCGTTACTCATGAAAAGAGCGGCAGTCTTATGGGAAAAAATTTCAGTTAAGAATGGATACGAAATTGCTCAATATGTGATCCCTTACGCATACAGATATCCCATCTACGTATCAGTGAATCTAAAAGAGGCATGTTACCTGACAGAACTCCGCTCAACGCCTCAGGCTCATTTCGATTTAAGAAAGATATCAGTATCCATCTATGACTCAATAAAATCAGTGCATCCTAATCTGTCAAACATCATCAGGTTTGTCGACAAGGCAGATTATCCGCTTGGAAGAATATTTGCAGAATTCAGGAAGGAGAAGAAGACTGCTTGACTACAATATTTCTGATGCATGTGTGAGATTGATCTTCCAGTCCGGGAAGCTGCCCGCAAGTTCGGCAATTATGCCATGGAACTCATTTGCCACACAGCTTGGTATAATCACACCCATGGTGAAGTTCTTTCCAATCATACTGTGAAGCATACCAAGTATTGCAACCAGTCTTTCTGTCGTCTTGTCAAAAACGTATGAAACAAGGGGATTCCTGAATGTCATCTCATATATTCGGTCTCTGTCGGAAATTGACGTAAGCTCCTTGGGACGGCTTATAAGGTTGCTCTTTTCGTAATAAACAGCCTGAATACTGTCGTTGAGGAGATATTTCACCTCGCGGTACCAGTTATTACCAAAAGTAGCTATTACATAATCCCCTTTTATGTCCATCGACGAGGGTGGAACTGACATTGTCAATTCATAGTAATTCAACTGGAAATTATCAGGCAGAAAATCTCTATAATGCTTTAAGGCTGCATTTTCCGCCATCAG
>JAJYZU010000069.1 GCA_021799755.1 Thermoplasmata archaeon | reverse complement strand
CATTTTCAGCAATCTGTAAATCGTAAATATTTCCGGTTGCAAAGAAATGGATTAAACCATCGAAAACAAACATGTGAGTTGGCGTCGATATGAGATATGATCCATTTGAAGATAGAGCCCAAGGAGGAGGGTTGGCAAGGGGTGATATTGAACCGACGATGGGCAGATATTTTCCAAAGGCTATTACAAGAGCATCTGCTAGGAAAAATGCTGGCATGGCATAGCCGGTCAGCGAGAATATCCTACCCGCCTGATCAGCTCCGGAGTTTGGCCGGGCGCCTATATAGGTTCCAAGGGGTATTGATATAATAAATGTAACGATTGTAGCAAATATGGTAAGTTGGAGGGTGTTTGGGAAGTACAGCTCAATTCCAGTCAGTACGTTTCCAGTGAACATATTGCTCGTCATGAATCCCCAGTTTCCAACCAAAAGATCCTTAAGATAAAGGAAATAACGTATGTAGATGGGGATGGGCTGGCCATTTGCATATGTAAGGCCATATACAATCTCAGCTATTTTTATTGCCTGAAGCCTCTGCGCGCCTTGAAAATGTGGAGAAACAAGACCTGCAGTTATCATGTATTCCGGTACCAAGTTAAAGAGGAGAAAAACAAGAAGTGTGAGACCCATAACAGTCGGGATCAACACTAATATCCTGCGCATGATATAATACTTCAATTCCATGAGAGTACCGAGCCTTTCATCGAAATATTGTTATTTAACTTTTCCCATAATTTACTGCTTGTTAAGCACTTAATGAGAAACTTCATTTATCCGTCATTGCTTCCGCGATGAAATGTCATAGAAGATAATTTAGGATTGGTGCAACATTTCATCCAAACCCGCCGTAGAAGAATGAAAGGTTTTGTATACAATTTGGGTAGGAAGATTATACTCTCGCACATAGCGATATTGCTGATCATAATAGAGGGGTACTGATGTGTTTCAGTTTGTAGATAAGTTGGGTATTCAATATGCAAAAATGTAGAGATAAAAAAATAAAGATTGTTAATAAAAAATTTTTAACTCGTGAAAGAGAGCAGGTTGTACATCAGGTCCTGGCCACCGCCTATGACAACATTCTCCTGGTACTTCTGTATGTCGTTGATGTTAACGTTCTTGGACATCTGCCATGTCATTGTGTTCTGGAAGGTATACACGTACATTGTCATGTTGATGAGCATGTAGTTCATCTTATAGTAGAAGCCCAGTGTAGATGCAGGATTGGTTGATGTCTGACCCAATATGTAGTCATTCTTCATGGCTGTCATGTTTGCAATCTGCGATACTATAGATGCGTTGTCGCCTTTGAATGTTGTATTGGCCAGTGTGTTATAGACCTGTATGTTCATGTTGTATTGACCAGGATATGTTGAAGTATCCAGCGGTAGTGCCATTGGAAGCAAATAGTCGTTTGGATACGGGTAGTCTGGAGCCCATCCTGCAAACATCAACGGAGCGGGGTTAGCGGATCCGTAATAGTCCAGATATATGTTCGTGTACCCAGTAAACTGTATAGATACTGTCAGTCCAGGTATGAATTGCGCAAGATTCTGGCCCCAGTTAATTTCTCCGAGCTGGTCAGTCGTGTCACCAACAGGCAGGAACATCGGCACCACGAGCGGCTTTCCGTTATAGATGAACTCGTTACTCGACGATGACCATTTTATCTGCTGAGTGCCACCCACGTAGTTTGTAGATGCGCTGTTGTTGACGTAGTAGTTCCAGTCAGCCTTTGCTTTAGCTAGGTTGAAGTAAGGCACGTTCGAGTTAGCGGCTAGAGTAGCATTACTCTGGTATCCAACCATTCCTTTCGGTATCATGCCTGTATAGTGTGCCCCAAAGCCGAGGCTGTTGTTCTGAGTGAATATTGCATTTCCAACATACTGGTTCATGTATAGATTATAGTTGAATGAGTTTGCGAATGCTTCCCTTGCGTGGAGACTCGCGAACAGTGTCGCTGGCATGTTTACTGTCGGAACGACCTGTGCTAGCAACGTCATGTTCACGTCTGGGTTGAATGGGAAGAAATAGTTACTCAGTGTGTTGAACTGTACAGTGTTTCCAAGAATTCCCTTTGCGGCCAGTTGTTGTGTGCTGTTCCAGTAAGTTGTTGCGGGCAATCCCTCTGCATTGTTGGCCTGTCCGTTAGCGAGCTGCGAATATGCCGTTGCCGGGCTGCTAAGATACTCTATCACTATTGTATGGATAGAAGGAGCAGGATACCATGGACCCGGAGCTGCAAAGTACGGATTCGGAACCAGTACAACTTCCTGTGAAGGCAGTATGTACGAGATCATATATGGCCCATCAGAGAACACGTTATTCTGGAGATAGGCGTTATAATCTGAAGAAACTCCCTGTGCTTCGTATGCCACGAAACCAGATGCGTTCCATGCAAGGGCTGGCTGTGCTGCCGTAGCATGTTGTGCAACCCAAGCTGCATTTGTTATATATGCACCGGACGCCGCGAACGCTTGGAAGACCTGGTACGGAAGTAGCGGGTGCTGGAAGTGGAATGTTATGCTGTTAGTAGAATTGTCCACTGTAATGTTATGTGTTATGTTATAGAAAGTGTTGGAATAGTAATAGTTCAGCGTGCTGCTCCCACCAGGTAACAGGTACTGTGACTGTATCCATCCGGGTGTTTCAGGTGCACCGTGGTTAAACAAAAGTGTTCTGGCAAAGCTGTACAGTACGTCCCAAGCTGTAACTGGAGCACCATTCTGCCACGATGCATTGCTCCTTATATGGAATGTATAGTTCTGATAAGGAAAAGCAGTCTCGGTATAGGATTCACCAAGAGCATTTGTCGTTGTCCATACGTGTTCGTGAGCATTTATACCGCCGTTGCTGATAGATGGGAGTGCAGAAGCTAGCATTGGAACGTAGCTAGAGTTATTCGTGTTGGCCTGACTACCGTTATAATTGACAAGATACTGCATTGTATTGTCCATGATTTCGCTGTCAGCGGTGAAGTATGCGACTGCAGGGTCGAGAGTTGTGTATCCTCCCGGAACCACTTCGGCGTTTGTAAATGTTCCTGCAGCAACCGGAGTCGAGAAGAGTTTCGCATTGCTGAAAGCGGCTATATCAACGTAAGAGATTGTATTAACAAATGGCCCAATAGGAACTCCAGTGGCATTTACTGCCGAGGTTACTGTTGAAATTTGAACGCTGTAATACCCCTGCGGTACATTGCTCAGGTTAAGGTATGAACCAGCCTGGTTGACTATACTCCCGTTCACTACCACACTTGCCATCTGGCTCACAACTGTGTAGGCAAATGTCAACGCATAGTAGTATGATACGTTGAACGAGTAAGTGCTTCCAGGATTAACTGAAAGATAGTTGTAACCTGCAAAGTTTTGAGATTGAACAGTTGGAGTGTAGTTGCCATTTAATATGAGCGTTCCGTACGCCTGTTCAGATATCAGGGATCCCGAGGTACCGTTTGCATAACCTGCTTCAACGGGTATCAAGTTCTGGGATGCTGGTGTCACTGTTCCCTTGTTATTTATTGAATAGTACACAAGGTATGTTCCAGGCCACTGATAAATGTGAGAAACAGTTACCGTGTTGCTTCCAGAATAGGGAACCTGAACTACAGAGCCATCACCAAAGTACACGTTAAGAGAGGTGAAACTTCCGCTTACATCCAGTGTAAGATTATACGGTTGCCCTATCGCAGCTCTTGCAGGGCCAGATGTGACTGAACTCTGATTTCCTGCAGCAGGACCGGGTTTATAAAATGCTACCACAGCCAAGGCCGCTATTATAACTATCAAAACAGCTATAACGGCATACCATTTTGCGCTGCTCGATGCTTTTCTAGGTGGTATTACCCGTCCTCCGGAAGAGGATGGGGTTCCCCCCTCATTATTTCCATTATCCATTATATTTCCTCCATAATGTCTGTCTAGTGCTATCTAAATTTATGTATATAAAGATTTTTGCTCTTATGTAAATATGTGAAAGAAGAGAGCCCAAAACCGTAAATTGTAATCAACAGGCACTTATGTCTACAACTCTAGGATTACCTGTTCTCCAGGAACGCCTTTATGATCTTCTTGGTACCGCGCCTGAGCACATCAGATATTGACGAAGTGGATATGCCGAACTTCTGTGCAAGCTCCGTCATTGATATGCCCCTGTCGATGTCATAATACCCCAGGCTGAAAGCACTCCTGATTATGTCCATTTCCCTCTTTGTCAGTTCCTCATCCTCATTGTCAAAGAATTCTATCACCCTCGGTTCCAGCCCTGCCTTCTCCAGCTCACCCTTCAGGTGGTACAGGCTGCGCTTCGATGGAACCACGATCCTGTAAACTATTGTATCCGTGCCAATGGATCTGGTGCTCAGTATTGCCGCTTCAGATAACGCCATCGCGCGGCAGGCGGAACAGCTCCTGCTCTCGGCCCATATGGTGTTGTTTCCTGCCTGCGTAAACTTGATCGATGCTTTCCTCAATTCAGTTACAATGGGGACCTGATCTTCTGATTCAACCCGGTGCAGCGTGAGTTCCGAGGCAATCTTCAGTCTCGACACGGCCGCCTTAAGATTCAACTGCTTCAGGAGGTTGGTAATGCTGCAGTCATTCCTCTTGAGTTCGATCTCCGCCTGGACTGAACTGTCACCGCTCCTTGACACAGTGCTTAATTGCCAGAAGCCTTATAACCGTTTTGACCCATATAAAAACTTGAGACCTGATAATTCAGGTTGGAGTTTTAAATTTCATATATTTATCCATTACTAAGTGAAAATATGGATAAATCACACAATTTACTCATGATGGTTCTTGTGGTAGTAGTCCTGGTATCCGGTGTCAGCCTTGGATACGCAGCCACCCACGTCAATGCAACACCATCAAGCAAGGCAGTTTCCCTTACGCTAGTCATCAGCCCATACAGGTACTTCAACAATTCCACAGGCGACGCACCTTCGTATTTCATTCTGGACAATAATCAGCTCCAGTCTGCGGAATACATATACCTCCCGCAGTACAGCACCATAGACCTGACGATAATAGACTGGGATAACGGATCCTCCAACGTCTCAGCGCAATACGCCAATGTTTCGGGAACCAACAACAACCAGGTAGCAATATTCAGCAACACGACGGTTAATGATACTGCAATGCCGCAGTCCGGCCAGAGCGCCTGGGTCACTTCAACAGTGAATGTTTCCGATATAGCGCATACCTTCACCGTATCAGGAAATGGCATGAACGTCAACATTCCAGTCCTTTCCCTTTCAACCGAGCAGGCAACGTTCCAGACATCTGCGCCAGGACAGTACGTGTGGGTCTGTAATGCCATGTGTGGAACCGGACCGAACGGTGCAGGCGGCCCTATGGTAACAGCCGGATGGATGTGGGGATACATCAACGTGATGTAAACCCGACAAATCTTTTTTTCAATCTAACCCCTGAAACTTACAATAAGTTAGGAATGGAAGGAAAGCTATGGAAAGCGAATCGGCGCCCTGAGTGTAAGAAACGAAACTGCTGTCTTTCAGGACATTCCTGAGTGGGGTTTCAGGTTCCAGCCCTGCACTGATAATTCCGGAATGATGAAGAATACTATCTCTATTTTCTGGTATCCACAATATTCTTGTCGGTTCGGTCTGATTTTATGATTTATCAGCTTCTCGTCTTGAATTTTTAATGAACTCCAACCACTTGCCCTGATACCCTATCGTCATTTGAGAAACATAACTATGCAGATTTTGTTTTCCATGGGACGCATAAGAAGTGAATATTCGCTCGAAGCCCATACTAAGGGAAAAACTGGCTATTGCAGATCAAACACTGAGTCCATGGCTTCCCTTATGGCCCCACCAATGAATTCTGTTCCTATCAATCGCTGCATAAAGGTTCTCTGCGGTGGAATTTTCTTCCTCTTCGCCTTCATCTTCAGGACCGTTGCCATATCCTTCACCACCTGATCATATGGCATTATCCCGTCGATGAGCTTCATCTCCTGCGCAGCGCTTGGCGTAAAAACCTCCCCTGTTGCGGCTCTTGCCATCTCCTCTGCAGAGAGTTTTCTCCTCTTTCCAACTTCTACCCTGAAG
>JAJYZU010000068.1 GCA_021799755.1 Thermoplasmata archaeon | reverse complement strand
AAAAAAAATTGCACAGATCAATGCTAATTGCTGCTGATTTCAGGTTCGTAGCCAATCCGTTCTCTTATGCTCGCAATCAAGTAGCCTTTAGCCTGCTCAAAAGTAACATGCGGAGGCATTGGTTTCAGGTTAGGGTCTGTGATTGCCTCTAGCAAGAATGGTCCTTTGCTCTCGATCAAGCTCTTTACTCCATCTTTTACCTCCTTGCTGTCCCTCACTGTCATTGAATCTATTCCGTAAGCTTTTGCAAGGATGGAAAAGTTTGGATTTATTAGGTCTACCCCCCATTCCGGATAACCCAGGACTTCCTGTTCATATTTTATCATTGCGAGCTTGCTGTTATTGAATACAACAATCTTCACGGGAAGATTATATTTCTTAACTGTTGAGAGTTCCATCGCTGTCATACTGAAACCCCCGTCACCTACTGCTGATATAACCTGCCTTCCAGTGGACATAGATACCCCTACTGCACCCGGTAGACCGCACCCCATTGACGCTAGTGCGCCGGAAAAGAGGAATCTTTGTCCAGCAGATGCATTGAAATGCCTGGCAATCCAGACAGTGGTATTGCCTGTATCGGTGACAACTACAGCATCCTTGTCTGCATACTCAGAAAGTGCCCTCGAAAGGAGGGCAGGGTTAACTGCCCCAGTTTCTGCTTCTTCAAATTCCCGTAATTCCTTCTTCCACTCATTCACCGACCTTTCGAACTCTCTGTAGTACTTGCTCCCTTTTTCTTCCACTGCACTCAGCGCGGAACGAAGGAAATAATGAGCATCCGAATGTATCGGTACGTCTACTGGAAACTCATTACCGAGATTCCTTGGGTCGATGTCCACCTGAATTATTTTGATATCCCTGGGAACGAACTTCCTGTAGGGGAAGGTAGATCCTATCTCTATTACGAGGTCAGACCCATTGATAGCCTCTACAGAGGGACGGGAACCTAGGAGACCAAGTCCGCCAAGTAACTGCTTGGAATCATCAGAAAGTATGCCCTTGCCGAGAAGTGCGTAAATTATAGGTGCTCCAATCTTCTCTGAGAATTCCAGCAAACTGTCCTTTTCATGGAGCGCTCCACTGCCTATCAATAATACTGGATGTCTGCTGCTGTTGATCAATTTTATAGCGGCACCCATGTCGTAAGCTATGGTCCCCGAGACTATCTCTGTGTTAGCAATTCTAGGAGGTTCTACCTTCTTCATCAGTATGTTTACAGGGAAGTTGAGATGGGCTACTCCCCTCAGCCTCTTGGCCTCCCTGATTGCCTTGGAGATAAGATATGGGGCCGTCAATGGGTCAATGACCATCTTATTGAAAACTGCCACGTCATCGAAGAGCTTGACTAGGTTCACTTCCTGATGGTAATCCTCCCCATAGAGATCTGTCCTGACTTGGCCGGTAATTGCAATGACTGGTGCCTTGTCAGTCTTTGCATCGTACAACCCATTGATCAAATGAATGGACCCTGGTCCTGATGTTCCAAAACAAGCAGCAGGTCTCCCATTGAACTTTGCATCGAATGAAGCCGCGAACGCCCCTCCCTCTTCGTGCCTGACCTGTACATATCTTAAGGTGTTGTTTCTACGAATTGCCTCGACAAACGGATCAATCGAATCTCCGGGGACGCCATATGCTCTCTTAACCCCTCCAACAGCCAGATAATCAACCAATATGTCTGCAACAGTCTTATTCATGAATATCACTTTTTATGAAGTGAATCAGGACGAACATTTCTAATCCCTACAATCTTAGGGTATCGTTGCAATGAAGGCGAAACATACGATTCTCTTCTAGGTCGCTAACTGAAAAGTTATCTTTTCAGGTCACAAATATGATTTATTGACGGTATTCTCACTGGGTTAGGAAGATTTGGAGAGATGCGTGATGAGAATTGATTATGGCGTATTGGCACCAAATGCAGTAAAGGCGGTACTTGGTCTAAAGGAGTTTGTTAAGACGACTGGCCTGGATGAATCACTTGTGAGCCTCATTGAGATCAGGGCTTCACAAATAAATGGGTGTGCATACTGCTTGGATATGCACACCCAGGACGCAATTGCTCTTGGGGAGAAGGAACAGCGCATTTTCTGCATTAGCGCATGGAGAGATGCCCCTTTTTATTCAGATAGGGAGAAGCTGGCCCTGGAACTCACTGAAGCAGTCACGAAAATATCCGAAAATGGGGTTAGCGATGAACTCTACAAAAGGGTTATAACCCATTTCACAGAACTGGAATTCATTGGATTGGTGATGGCAATAAATACAATAAACTGCTGGAACAGGCTCTCTATTTCGTGTGGGCTGACTGCAGGGATGTACAAGAGGAGTGCAGAAACAGAAGAGTGAGGTTAGAGGTTTTGATTTTGGAACGATATCAGGTAGAATCGACGAATATGCCTTTATGAAATAAGGAAAAGGTCCAGTCAAAGAGTACCTCGAACTTATTCCTGACAGTAGATATCCGCCAAAGATGAATGATGCGCCATAAGAACCAGGCCGTGAAACCTGTTAGTATTATGCCATTTGAGAGCTTGCAAATCCCTGAAAATCTACCGATCGATAAGAAGGTCCCGTGGTCGCGATACCTGAATTTTATGTCTGTATGTTTCCCATTAAATTCTTCCCCGAGCCTTTTCCCAAGGTACTTCCCTTCCTGGACGGCGACGGCGGCAGTTTGCGGGACAGGCGACTCGCCTTTTTCCGAAACGGGCAGGGCAGAATCTCCAATTGCATAAACCCCCGCTAATGATGGCACTTGTAGGTAACCACCAACCGCAAGTCTATCCCCACCGCCCCTAGCGAACTTCCTCTTTAGCGAGGAAACAACAGAGTTTGTTTTGATCCCTGCAGTCCAGAAAACATTGCTTGTCTGGATGTTATTTCCGTCTGAAAATATAACCTCGGACTCAGTGACCTCCACGACTTTTTTGCCAAGGAACAACTCTACTCCCTTTCTCTTCAGCATCTTGGCCAGTTCCTCTGAAAACTTCCCACCAACATCGCTCATCAGACTATCATGAGCTTCTACTAGGACAACCCTTGGAAACAAGTTTTTTCTCCTGTGATTCCTGTTCAGGTCGTCTAAGAATTCTAGAAGGGACGCCGAAAGCTCTACGCCTGTGGCACCCCCACCAATTATCACGAACGTGAGGAGGGAACCTACAGTACTACCACTGTCAACTCTTGAGACTGCTTCTTTGTAGGAATCTAGAACCCTGTTCCTCGCCTTCTCACCGTCCCTTACGCTCTTAAGTGGTAGGCTGTGTTCCTTGACTCCAGGTATTCCGAAGTCATTGCTTTCGGAACCCAGGGCAATTACGAGGCGATCGTAATGAAATGTGCCTTTTGTTGTTACAATCTCATTCCTCTCCGGAACTATTTCTGTAGTATTTGCCTCAATGAACTTGTATCCAAAATCTTCAACGGTGCAGCAGATGGGGGATGAAACATGGTAGCCATAGACCTTTCCAGTGGCAACTTCGTATAATAGCGGGGAGAACATCATATAGTTCCTAGAATTTATCGCAATCAGCTCAATCCCCTTCTTGGAATCCTTCCCTATTTCCCTATTGAAAGCCGTCAGGAATGCAGAACCAGCAAAGCCTGTTCCAAGGACCACAATACGTTGTTTCCCTTCACTTCTTTCCCTTCCAGCTCCTGAGCTGTCTGGCGAAGAATTTTGTGCCCAGACAATTGAAGTCGACATAGATGGTAATTGAACCATTTATGATACTTCTAATCCCCAAAAGGATAGGGATAGCTTCCTGACTTTTTTTAAATCAGACGGCAAGATCAATCCCTTAGCATTTTGGGATTATACCCAATAGCAACAGTTTGTTCTGTCATCATGGCTCATCATAGTAGTATACTGGACAAAGAGCACGATGAATTGCTTGAGCAACTAGAGGATGCTTCACGGGAGAATAACGGACTATCAAAACTATTTAAGGAAATGCATACGAAGTTCCTGGTTCATCTGGATAAGGAGAATGAGACTATACTCCCCCTTCTATCATATGTCAAAGAGGTCGCAGATGGGAGAGTCATCGGAGAGAACCAGTTGTACCGAACTGCTGGTCAGAAGTTCATTGGGGATTATGATAAAATGATCTCAGAGCACAGGATAATGCAGGACCTTATTGGGAAGGTAACGGAGCAGTTGAAAGTCCATCCAAATGTGCAAATGTCAAATCTTGCCAGAGCTCTATTGGAACATATTGAGATTGAGGAGGAATTCCTGTATCCCGCAGCAAAGATGGCAGCGAAAAATATAAAACTTGAACAAGAGGCCAGTCGAATTGCCGTACGATAAATATCAAAGGCTTGATAACGCATATGGCATGATATCTGAATGTTCTAGCTTTCTTTCTTCTTGAAATATGAAGAAATGATATTTTTCTCGGCCCTCCTGAGTATCTCGGCTAGGGTTACGTAAGATACGTTCAGTCTCTTGGAAAGCCCCTCGAGGTTAATTTTCTTCGGATATTCGAAAAACCCCAGTTCAAGCGCAGTCTTGACTACGAACTCCTGTCTTGCGGTTATATCCCCCTTTTTACTCAGGTGGCTCTTTTTGAGAAGTTCAAATTTTACTCCATCCCCCTCAAGTCTGTGGAGAAAGGCGGAGACCGTTTTCTCATCCGGCACAAGCCATTGCATTGTCATATTTCCACCTTCGTCAGATCGCGCTTGAGTAAGGAACAGGTCCCATTTGTGTATTTCCCTGCAGATTGCACACTCATCGGCCTCTACAATCGCTGTTGCATGGTAGTCGTCCATTATTGTTATATGTTCTTCGCTCGAAGATTTACTCCTATTGAGAGTGTTTGAAAGGCCTTCTATCTGACCTTCAGGTGAGAAAATTTCGACCAAATCCTTGACCCCCTCAGAGCTTGCCCTAATATCCCTGATCCTAATTTCAGCTGAATGTGTTTGAACAAGACTCTTGATCCACTCCACAGGTGTCTTGAATTTCAACTCCAATTCTATCAATAATACCGATTTTATTATCAGAATTTACTATTTAAGAAAGAAGTAGCAAATCGAGTAATCATCCAGTTGCCTGTAAAATGGCGGATAAAGGTCGGGAAGAACATTTACTCATCGTTCCATTTGCCTGCTAGCAGGTCTTTATTAAGATATTTCTAGAGAAGGGATGTTTGTTGCTTTTAAAGTAAGATATAGAGTTCTGCGAGAAGTGAAATCACCAGATAGTCATTTCATGATTGAACGTTTCCCTATTGCCTTCCATATAAGATAAATTTCGTTCTGAGTTAAATTATCGGCGGCACAGGATCATTTTCAAGCGTTCAATCTATCCACTACCAGACAAATACATTGAGATATTTCAGACTCTGCATGCGAATCTCCTAACGTCTCTTGAACTCTATGCGGATAAATCTCAATAGATATCAACTAGAGATGCCCCTCCACATACTCTTTGAGTGCAGCTGCATTGTTTATATCTTTAACTTTTGAAGAGTATAGGAATATCGTGTCCCTGCTCCTACATATTTCCAGTAACTCTTGCGTCAGGGGGTTCTTATCAAGTTCATTGAAGTATTTGGACCTAAATTCATTCCACCTGTCAGGTTGATGCGCATACCACTTTCTGAGTTCATCAGAAGGTGCGATTTCTTTCATCCACCTGTCCAGTTCTAGTTTGTCCTTTGAAATACCACGAGGCCATAGTCGGTCCACAAGGATCCTGTATCCCTTTTTGGGAATCGATTCTTCATAGACTCTAACTGCTGTTATCATCCATTATCCAACAACTATGCATAGATAACTTCTCTCCCTAAATTGTTCGGTAATTGATGTCCAGTTAGCTTAAGTTTCACTTGAGTCTGATGGTTGCAGTATTTAGGGAAGAGTTGTGCGACATTAGATGAGGGTGGCCTTAGCAAGGATGGTACCAAATCCTTTTGCAAAGCACTGGATATGCCATATTCAAATTAATCTAGCTCAGTAATTGTCGTGCTATCCCGCATCCCTTGTTTCGCATGTTAATGGAAATGATTCGTGGGGAAGAAATACCATTTAGAGAAAAAGGGTTCAGGGTGAATGAGGAGGGT
>JAJYZU010000067.1 GCA_021799755.1 Thermoplasmata archaeon | reverse complement strand
GGCATGATTACGTCGGATGACTTCCATCGTGTGGGTTCGTACGCAAGGGTAGCCATGGATGAGAGAACATGCAGAACTATCTTCCTGTGCGAAAATACGACGCCCTTAGGAAGGCCGGTGGTTCCGGATGTATAGAAGGTTGTCGCGAGATCATCCTCTTTCAATTCCGGCAGGCTGTTCTTGCTGCCTCCTTTTAGGACCGATTCTAGTGTAATTGATTCGGGAATGGTTGAAACGGTCTTTCCAGAATCGCTGCAGACTATCCATTTTTCGACAAATCCAAAGAGACCGATGCTTTTCTCAACGAGAGGCACGAACTCGTCTCTTATTATGACAAACCTGTCATTTGCATGTTGCATTGTGTAAAATATAAGTTCCGGAGAATAACGGATATTCACCGTGTGTAATACTCCTCCTGATATGGGTACGGCAAAGTATGCTACAAGATAATTCAGCGAATCCACATCAAGCATGGCAACACGGTCCCCCTTCTTCAGGCCTATGGATACAAGACCTCTTGCCATGGCGTATACTCTATCCCTGAATTCTGAATATGTTATCTTCATCTCACCCTTGTAGGATATTTCCTGCTTCGGGTTATTCCGGACAGATGCAAATAAAAGTTTGTCGAGGGTCAGTTCATACTTGTCCTTATACATGAAATAATGATCCGATCAAGATATTAATCTCTGCGGTTTTTATGACCGAAAAAATGAGACAACATTTTTTACGGCTATAAGCTGATATTAAGTCTAAACAATAAACCCGAACTTTCCCGGCTTTTCGGGTTATAATAAAATACAGGTTTAATATCCCGAATCTGGTTCCATTTTGAGTTTTGGTCTTTTGAGAGGAGCCCCTTAATGATTTGGGCATCAAAAAATAAAAGACTTGCAAAATGATGCTTCACAGCGTATCGATGTCTGACAACAGTGATATATGCACATGGGCTTACAAGTCCAAGAAAACGAGGGAATACCATGATACTGAGTGGGGAAGACCGTTGCATGATGAAAATTCCCTTTTCGGGCTCTTCGCTCTTGAGACATTCCAAGCAGGATTGAGCTGGTCATTGATTCTTGAAAAACGGGAAGCGATTTATGAAGCTTTTTTTTCATTCAACCCGGAGAAAATGATGAATTTATCCGAATCTGATGTGAGCTCCATGCTTGAAAACCCCCTAATCATAAGGAACCGTGCAAAGATAGAATCGGCTATCCACAATGCAAAGAGCTTTCGTGCATTACATGAAAGTGGAGCAACTTTCTCAGAAACCGTATGGGCATATAAGCCGAAGATCCATGAGATGCCTGCAAGCTTGCATGAAATTCCGCCATTCACCGAGGAGTCCAGGAAGATGAGTATCCATCTCAGGAAACTCGGATTCACCTTCGCCGGTCCAGTAACATGTTATTCATTTATGCAGGGCGCGGGTATCGTGAATGATCACATCTCTAATTGCCCGATAGGAATCGAGATTGCGAGTCTTGAAGGCTGACGTTGGATCAATATAGAGATCATTATGATTCCTACTTATGTATAAGAAACCTGCAGAAACTCTCACCTGTTATCTGCTTGTGAGTTGAGTCCACATTTACTCCGAGCACACTCCGGAACAAGCTGTTCTCAAGATCACATGCCTCGCCCAACAGTGTGGCGATCTGGAATATCGGGCAGTTGAACTCTATGAGCTCATGGACCCCGCCAGGCGTATTTCTCAGTTCGGCCATATAACCTTCTCGATCTCTCATTACAGCAAGGTGCTCCAGTCTCTTGTCAGGATCAAGGGGAAGAAGTTCCTCTTCATATTCGTCTTTAATTGAAGCATACCTCTTCTTCAAGAAGTCCAAAACCAGCTCTCTCTGATCGTTCTTGACCAGGAAGGAAATAAGATCACTTATCATACTGGCATAAGAGGGAACAAATCTTTTCCTGCCAGACGCAGTTAGCGTAAAGATAGATACCGGTCTTCCGACATGCTTCTTGACGGTACTTCTTTCTATAAGCCCCGACGCCTCGAGTCCAGTGATATGCTTAAACACTGCCATCTTCGTTATGCCAAGCCTGGAAGCGATCTGGCTCATTGACATATGGCCCTCTTTTTTAAGGAGAGACAAGATCTGCATTCGGGTTGATCTTTCTTGGTTAATTTCCATATATTAATAAACTCATAGGTTTATAAATACTTTTACGCTCCCCTTTTAGTTTCCTGATCTGTCTGTGAAGACTGCTGCCATTCAGGTCCCGTATTGCTCTTTCCCCATGTCTGCGGCTTTGACTTCTTAGCGCGCCCAAGTGAGAATATTCCTGCCATTATCAAGAGCAATATGCTGACTATCAGCGCTGAGTGAAGGCCGGTTAGAAATGATTTTGAAAGCGTTGTTCCTAGCGTATATTTCCCAAGAAAAACAGCGTAGGCAGCCTGCCTGGGGATAGTTTCTGCTGCAACTGTAATAGTTATGACATACGAAAGGAGCGTCCCCATGTTTGACAGTGTTCGAAGCAGTCCGGAAATCGAGCCGTAAAGCTCTCTCGGAGAACTCGACATAACCGAACTGGTGTTTGAGGGCCAGAACATGGATCCTCCAAATCCCGAAATGACCGATCCAAGTATGACAACATATATTGATGTCCCAATCCCGAGGAAAAGGTACACAAAAACACCAAGTGACATGAAGAATATGCCTACTGTTGCCACAACCCCTGCACCTATCCTATCTGCGTATCTGCCCATTAATGGGGACAGGAAGCTTGCAAGGACATATCCCGGAACAAGCAGGATTGAAGCGTATAGAGGACTGAAACCGCGTATCCCTTGTAGGTACATAATGAGTATGAAAACGACTGAAAGGTATCCAACTGCCTGCAGGGTTGCGGCGAGCAGGGAATACGACAGAAGTCTTTCCCTAAAAGCACTCATCTGTATCAGGGGATTTTTTATCCTTGATTCAGCTACTATGAATGGTATGATCATTAGAATTCCTGCTGCTATTTCTATCAGATTGTCAATATTAAATCCGTGACCCGCAACATCAGTCGCTCCGTATGCAATAAGGGTCAATATCGCAAACAGTATAGAAGTTCCTATAAAGTCGATCTTAGTTTCACTCCTTTTATTGTCCTTGATATATACGAGCGCAATTATGAATCCAATAAGACCTACAGGAATATTGATGTAGAATATGAACCGCCAGCCAATCAAAGTAGTGATAAATCCACCAAGCACTATTCCCAATGTTCCTCCAATGTTCCAGCCCATTGATGTTATGCCAAATGCCTTGCCCCTTTCACCGGGAGGAAAATGATCAGCTACAATTGCGCTGCTGTTTGCCTGAATAAGTACCGCTCCAAAAGCCTGCAATGCTCTGAATGCAATTAGAAAATCAACAGTGGGGGAAAGACCGGCCAGTCCAGAGCCTGCAATGAATATGAGGAAACCAATATTGAAGATCCTCCCTCTGCCAAATATGTCCCCAAGCCGCCCCATCTGCGTGGTTAGAACAGCTAATACCAGAAGGTAGATCAGGATCACCCAGATCGTTTCTATAAATGACGCGTTTTTGAAGCTGCCTGTTATTGTCGGCAATGCCAGTATAACTATAGTTGTATCTATTGCCGACATCAACGTCCCAATGAGGACACTGAGAAGAATCAAACCTCTTCTTTCTGCCATTATTAATCACGCATCGGAGTCGGGGCACTCCAGCGCCAAAATACCAGTTCCATACGGAAGATGCTTGAACAGCCCTAGAGCGATTTGGCGTGTCGTCATTATTCTACATTATTTAACCTTATCCTGATACCGAAGCATTTGCTTTTGATACTATACCCAGAAATTCTTTTGAAAATACACTCTTCAGAAGCTTCCACAATTTAAGATCGAAATGTATTTTATGGAAGAAGGCAATCTGCGATGGATAATTATGCCAAGACTTGTACTACATGAAAGAAACAGGCCATACATGGTGAAGGTGGGAGACCAAGAACTACATCTCTGCGCTTGCGGGCTATCGAACAACAAGCCATACTGTGACGGAAGCCACAAGAGGACGCTAGATGAAGGATCGGAACTATTCTTATACGACGAAACTGGAAGATTGAAGGTCACCAGCTTCTACAAGAAAGACTGAAAGCTATAAAGAAAAAATCCTGCAAGAAGGGTTAAAAAAGAGCCTTTTCGTACACCGAGGCTTCCTCAAACCCTTCCAGCTTTTTCCCTTTTTTTATGAATGATCCAAGAGCCTCCGGCACGCAGGTAATACCTTCGGGGAGCAGGGAAATCTCTTTACTTATTTCCAGCAAATGGAACGTCTCGTCGTGGTCATGATAGACAAAAACTGCGGCTTCACGACCAGAAAGCAGAGTTCCAGTCTTTATCTCAAGTCTCGCATGATTGGCGAATCTCCATCCAATATTAACAAGAGCATCAAATCTTCTATCTGATTCCAGCATTCCTGACATGTCTGGGCGCCCTTCGAAAAAAAGGAATCTGCTTGCCTGGATGAAGCCGCTTTTAAGTGCCAAAGAAACAGATCTATGATTTTCGCTGTTAATGAGCATGCGCGCGTAACCGGATCCTCTGCTTATTGCAAAAAGTAATGCGGCATTAGTTAAAGATTCCCCAATACCCATCCTCCAGTGTTCGGGATCAACGCGAATACCGCTGAGCCAGGCACTGCCGTCAGGAAGCATTTCAATCTTAAGAAACCCACACAACACATCGATATAGCATACAAGAATAGTGCCATCATTCATGTAGGAAGGGCCGATCTCGTTGATGTAGTCATCATACCCGGAAGCCTTTGAGATCCGGCTTATATCTTTCCAGTCTGAATGGCTCGCAAGCCTGATTTTCTTCTGCTGCATCTTATAGGATAGATAAGTATGAGGAAGAGATATTAATATGATCTTGCACTCCTTTTTTTATGAAGGCTGTCCTAGTCAGAAAACCATATGGAGAAGAGAATGCAGGAATTGAGGATGTACCTGATCCAGTTCCACAGAGGGACGAAATTGTTGTTAAAGTACAATATGCAGGCCTCAACCCAATCGATATAAATGTAGTGAGGAACAAGACAGTATATGGCCTGAAACCAGATCCGCACATACCAGGTTCAGAGATTTCTGGAGTCGCCGAGACATCAGGTAAGAACATCAAGAAGGGCGATCGCGTTATTCTATACTCAAGATGGTTCGATGGAACCTGCAAGTACTGTAAGAGCGGCAGAGAGTACCTCTGCATAAATGGCGGAATATTCGGTGTTCTGACCAACGGTGGTTACTGCGAAAAAATATCTGTACCGGAGAAGATGCTTCTTAAAATCCCTGACGGAGTAAAAATCGAGGACGCTGTCAGCATTCCGGTCGGTGGTCTGACTGCCCTGCATGCGCTGAACAGAACTGGAGCCGCGGCTGGAGAGAAGCTGCTTGTTTATGGCGCATCCGGGAACACTGGTCTCTTTGCGACCATTTTGGGTAAGTATAGGGGCATGTTGGTTTCTGCCGTATCGACTAAGGAGTGGGTAAAAAAGTATGGGGCAACTGCCGTATATCCTCATGATAAGATTCCTGCTGACCTGAAGGCCGATGTAATCATAAATTCGCTTGGGGGAGATATATTTGCAGAATCACTCGATCATGTCGCCCCGGGAGGTAAAATAGCAACGTTTGGTGTATTCAACGGTGCTAACGTGCAGGCAAACCTCGCGAAGATCTATACGCAGGAACTCGAGATAATTGGTACAACTGGAGGAACAGTTGCAGAAATGAAGACCCTTCTTGAAATGATGCAGGCGCAATCTATTCACCTGCCGACAGACAAGGTCTTTGGCATTGATCACTTAAAGGATGCAATTCAGGCTTATTCCGGTAGAACCAATGGCAGGATCCTTCTAAAGGTACAGTGAAGGACGCTTATAATCTTGTAAGCTGGCGTACCTTCCCAGCGACCTCACCAGAGAATATGTAAGATGCAGATACAGCAATATCTGCGCCCGCATCCCTGCATATTTGAGCCGTGTCAAGTGTGATACCGCCATCAACCTCTATTGAAATATTCAGTTTATGCCCATCTATATACC
>JAJYZU010000066.1 GCA_021799755.1 Thermoplasmata archaeon | reverse complement strand
TTTATGATCTCAGGAAAGTTATTTCAGAGAAAAGCCGGGAGAAGGATGAACTGTCCAGACAGATCAATGAAAATGGCAGAGAGTACGAGAAACTTCTCTCGATTTCTTCCAGATCCCATTCCGGCACCTCCAAAGCTTCACAGGTTATTAACAGCGCCAGGTCGTCCGGAGAAGTCGGCGGAATAATTGGTACGGTCAGGGATCTCATCACATTTGATGATAATGTCAGAAGCGCCGTTGAAGCTTCTGCCGGCGCAAGGTTAAATTCGTTTGTGGTAACTGACGACGGAGTCGCAGAACAGTGCCTGAATCTCCTTAAAAGAGAACGCGCGGGGAAACTGACATTCCTGCCATTGAACAAAATGGCTTCGGGACGCCCAAGGGGGAAAGCTATTCTTGTTCGAAATTCCGGAGACAGTCTGGGTTACCTTTCAGAGAGCCTTCGTTATGACAGCGTATACGAGAACGTCATATGGTATTGCTTTCAGGATACTCTCCTAATGAAAGATATAGCGATCTCAAGAAAAAATATGGGCGGAGTCAGAATGGTTACCCTTGACGGTGATATCTTTGAGGCAAGCGGAGCAATTACCGGCGGGTTCACAGAAAAGAAGAATGATGCGGCAAACGTGGAAGAAAAATTATCAAGACTCAACAGCACAATAAATGATCAAAATTCCAGACTTGCCCAGCTCACCGCTGAACTGAATCAGCTGCAGGATGAGATGCATGAAGTTGGAATAAAGGTTGCGGAGCTTTCAAAAACAGAGGGCTCCAATTCAAAAGAATTTGAAGATCTTAACAAGGCTATACAGGTGAACGAACCAAAGTTGATCGAGATAAACAACGCAATCAAGCATCTGCAGGATGAAATTGGCGGTTTGGAATCGTCTCTTTCGGAGAACAGTTCCAAGATTTCTGCCCTCAAGGAAGATCTTTCGAAAGAGACAGAAAAGAGGGAAAAAATATACAAGAAAATTGAAAAAGTTTCACCAGAAACCATTGCAAGAAAGAGAGAACTTGAAACCGTTATTGAGGATCTTGCGTCAAAGGAAACTGGCCTGAATCAACAGATTTCAAACCTCGTTTCTGAGATAAGGCTTTACGAGGCAACCCTGAATGAAAACAGTAAAAATATATCCAAAATGAATGAAAGACTCAAGACTATTGAAAAACTTGTTTCTGCCCTGGAAACTGATGTGACGAATCTTGGTTACGATATGAGCAAGTTCAGAGCAATGGAGGAACAGCTGGATGCTAGAAATAAAGAGTTCAACAGCAGGATATCTGCACTCAATTCCGAAGTAGAGGCATTGAGATCCAGTTCCGAATCAATCATGGGAGATATCGGCGGTAATCATGACAATCTCATCACTCTCGGTACCAAACTCGATAATATGATCGCAAAATTGAATGACGCAAAGGAGGAACTTGAGAAGGCGCAGGGAACACCTATCCAGACAGAAATGAGTTCAACTGAGATGAAAAACCAAATTACTTTGCTTGAAAAGGAAATTGAGGCATTGGGCCCAATCAACCTTAGGGCAATTGAGGAATTTGATCAGGAGAACAGCAATCTCGAGAAAATGGGAACAGAGATAGGGAGACTGAACGATGAAAGGAAGGATCTTGAAAATCTTATGCAGAAACTGAATGAACAGAAAAAGATAGTTTTCAATAGACTTTTCAAGGATATAAACCAGAAGATGAATTCGATCTATTACATCCTTTCTGACGGCGGAGAGGCAGGTCTCGAGATTTCTGATGAAAGCGATCCACTGAATTCTGAAATATACATTAAAGCCCGACCCAAGGGAACCAATTTCAGCAAAATCGAGGCTTTAAGCGGGGGCGAAAAGAGCCTGACTGCACTCGCATTTATAATGGCAGTCCAGCGTATAAATCCATCTCCAATATATTACCTGGACGAGGTTGATATGTTCCTGGATGGGTCAAACGCAGAAAGAATTGGGAGGATGTTCAGGGAAAACTCCTACACATCCCAGATACTTGTGGTTACGCTTAAGAATTCTGTCCTTAAATATGCCGATTCCATAATAGGTGTAACAAGCTTTGATGATGAAAACAGCGAGGTGTTTGAGAAGGGGTTGCGGTCGGATAAGGATCAGGACGAGTTGAAAAAGAATTCTGGGTCGTCGGAAAACGGAGATGGAAAGTTGGACAAAGGGGACGGAGGTGATGAAAATAAAGACTGAAGAGATACTAAAAAGCATAGCTGTTCAGGGAACTTTGCTTGACATGGATACGGAGATATTTAGAAGAATTGTCACCGACAGAGAAGTTGACATGATCCCCGAAGGAGATGTATTTTCCAAGATAGTCGGCAACATAGTGAGGCTATGCGAGGATGGCGTAATAGACCCTTGGTACGTTGACATAAATGGAATATCAAGAATTCTTTCCTCGATGATAGACGATAATTTTAAAGATTTCAGCCAGGCTGGGTATTTAATGTGGCAGGCGTGGCACCTTCTTTTCCAGAAATCACAGAAAGTCATAGATCAGATCTCTTTACAGTCGCCCCTGACTAATGATGATAATTTAACATTCAATCCTGACAGCCTTGAACCTGTTTTTGACGACCTCGAACTCAGATCATCCGGCGAAACTGATGGGAATTTCGTACTAAGAGAGCCAGTCCTGCACCGGGAAAAGAGAAGAATATTGATGGTGGAACTCCTGGACGCAATTCGCAAGGCATATTTCTACAAGTCTGAGGTTAAGCCTGCAAGAAAAAACGCCATTGCTGTTCAGCAGGTTAATCTTGAAGATATCATTATTCAACTCAATCCCGATGAACCTGAGAGAGACATGGAAACCCTGTACAATGATCTTCTTTCTGTCGCTTCACCTAGGTTTGCCTTTTCAGAGCTTATGACATTCACGAATCTTCCCGCATCCTCTGCATTTGTCTACCTGATGTTCCTGGTACGCAGAAAGAAAATACTTGTTACTCAGGAAGTACCATACGGTGAGATATGGATAGATATACAAAATCTACAGTAACAGAGGATTTTGCAGAATCCTATGTGAGCGCATCCGATCTTTCACAGTATGAATACTGCCCGGTGCAGTGGTATATGGACAAGGCAGGGTTTCCAAGAGACAACAGAACAAACACACGTCTTGTGACAGGAACAGAGATGCACAGAAATCTTGGAAAAAGGACGAGAAACTCATCGTTTGCCCTCAAGGGTGGGATCATCCTCCTGGCATTCTCCGTAATCATGATTCTTATGCTGATCCTGATTTGATCATGTCTCTCATTTTTTATTTCCTGATTCCGCTATTTTTGGCCTTTCTCCTCATCTGGATCGCTTTCAGGAGGAGACGGTTTGATTCAATCCCCTCTGGTTCAATGGTGTATGGAGACCTGCATTCCAAGGGATCAGTGCTGAAATCAAGAACATACAGACTCACCGGAAAGCCCGATATGGTTATCAGAAAAGGAAGATTTTTGATCCCGTACGAGTACAAACACTCCGATTCAACTGTCCCAAGGGATGGTCATCTGCTGCAAATGGGCGCCTATTTCCTCATACTGGAGGATTTGAATCCCGGATTTACAGTTCCATACGGTGTGCTGAAGTACAACAATTCTGCCTTCAGGATAAAGAACAGCCCGGACTTGAGGGGAAAGGTGCTTTACAAATCTGATCTGATCAGACGAACTGTATCTGAACCTGCAAGAAATCATGACAATCCGAGGAAGTGTCTATCCTGTCCGTTTAAGGCATCCTGTGATCAAAGTTTAATAATCACTCAATATTCCGACATTTAAATGGACAGATACCAGCTGCTCACCAGAAATACCATAGAGGTAGTGACAGAGGAAGAGGCAAGAAAACTGCTTGATGGAAAATCAACGGGATATATTGGTTTTGAACCTTCAGGTCTTCCTCATATAGCCATGGGAATAATGTGGCCACTGAAGATAAGGGATGCAGTAGAGTCCGGCATCGATATGACAGTTTTACTTGCAGACTGGCATGCGTATATAAATGATAAGCTGGGATCAAATCTTGAGAGGATCAGGAATGCCGGCATAATATTTGAAGAGACAATGAAGCGTATGGGTGTTCCACAATCCGTAAAATTCCTGTGGGCCAGCGATGTGATAGACAAGGCGGAATACTGGCAGACTCTCCTTAAAATAGCCAAAAACGCCAATCTGAAACGCATTGTCCGTGCCCTCCCCATAATGGGCAGATCAGAAGATGACGCCAACAAGGATTTCAGTAAATACATATATCCGCTGATGCAGGTGACTGACATCGCTTTCCTGGATTATGATCTGGCAATGGGCGGCATGGATCAACGGCATGCTCACATGCTTTCAAGGGACCTTTCAGATAAAATGGGCACAAAAAAAGTCGTGGCAATACATGCCCCCCTCATCTCGAGTCTTAAAGGCTCAGGCAGAATGGACCCCGGAAAAGCTGAGACGCCCATACCCGAGGTCAAGATGTCTAAGAGCGATTCAAGCTCTGCAATATTCATGTTTGACGATCCAGAAACGATCAGAAAAAAAATCGCCAGTTCCTTCTGCCCGCAGGGAGTGATTCAGGGTAACCCTGTCATTGATATCGTTAAATACATAATATTTCCAAGGATGGATTCCGGCCTGACCATAGAGAGGCCTCCTGAAAAAGGAGGAGATCTTCGCATCGCAACAACCGATGAATTGCTGAAGTTATATTCCGAAAACAAAATTCATCCCATGGATCTTAAAAGCGCGGTTGCAAAGAATCTTGTTGAAATAATGAAACCTGTTGCATATCTTCCTTCCAAGCTATCTGGAGAGATCAGATCGGTTCTCGGACAATAATCCAATCAGTCATTATTTCAGTTTCCTGATAACTATTTTTTTATTCTGGTAATAGAAACCGACTATATCCTTCGGACCTATTCCCAATGACCTGGCAATCTCCTTTGGCAGGGTAACCCTGAGGGATGACCCTCTGGGGGATACATGTGATACGCTGATTAACGATCCCTCGTCCTTCAATTGCATCACTTCCTAATTTTCTTCATTACAATTAAATTATTTAAACAATTGCAAAAGTGTTACAAATTTCCTCTGGAACCCCTGATTTAAACCGTTTTATGCATCTTGATCCGACCGAACCATCCTGACCATTAACTAAAAAGCCCTAATTTTGCTGCAAATAAATGAAAGATTAAGTGTGATCAGAGAAATTCGTTGGAGTTCATTTCAATAAAGTCCCTTACTCTGTTTCTGCCTGAAATCATGGCAGATAGGATGTCATACTGGTTTTTCACATGGAATGATACGTCAAATTCCATATCTGTTCTCTCGGTAAATGTTATTCCCTTTGACTCTGCAATTTTCCTGTATTCTGTCGACCTGGTTCTGTCCAGGGTTGACAGACTCCTTTCGGTCATCACAATTTTGCAGGAATCGGCAAGTGCAAGGGCTTCGTCATGATGCTGGTAAATCACAGAATCCATTAGAAGATTATCTTTGCGGGGAAGGTGTGAGTATGTGATGTCTGGTGCGCAAGATAACCCCTGTCCCTTATACAGAGTTCCCAGTTCCACATTCACATTTAATTTTTTCAAAGCACTGTCATAATAATTTACCAGCTTATGGAATTCACTCTTCTTGTGGATATCAGCGATTTCGTTGATCTGACCGCCCAAATAATCATGGTCTTCATAGAGCGTTACAGACAGCCCAGATCTGGCTGCTGCCAGTGCAGCCTCAAGACCCTTGATGCCGCCACCTATCAGCACAATATCGCCAGAATATCTCTTCCGTGACGCAATGGTCTCTAAACCGGTGTCTGGATTCACAGTACACCTCACCTCTCCCCATGACAGGTTCCTGCATGCCTGATTGCACCGTATACATGGCCTCAGAAGATCTGGATAATTCATCATTTTATTTGCGAAATAAGGATCGGCAAGCATGCCTCTCCCTATGGAGACAAAATCAGATTTCTTGAGGGTTGTCTCGATAGTTTCAAGATCGGTTATAGATCCCACCACAATGGATGTAATATCAGGTTTCCTGGGAAGCCTGAGTGCAATATGCGGAGCCTTTGTGTAAAACGATGCCGATGATCCA
>JAJYZU010000065.1 GCA_021799755.1 Thermoplasmata archaeon | reverse complement strand
TATCTCTTAACCTTGCATCATCATCCGTAATGGACAGCAAGATTGGACTTACGATGAAACAATTAGGATTGGGCAAAGTTGAATGGCTCAATCAGGTCAAGAAGGAGAAGGCAAAATGAAAGAGATACTGAGGGCATGCAAGAAGTGCAAGCTTCTTACCGTCGAAAAAACATGCCCAATCCATGGTAGTGAAAAAACAACAGAGGAGTGGTCGGGATTTGTTCTTGTAACGGAACCGTCCGAGTCTATTATAGCCCAGAAGGCAGGGATTAAACTGGCCGGCATGTATGCTATTAAAGTCAGGATGTAGGTTCAAAGTATCCTCTTCCATTAATGCTGAGATTTCAGCAACTCATCATACTTTATGCACTCCTGAATATCTGAAGGACCTTGGATCAGGAGTCAGGGTAGCTTCTGTTGGAGATGTTACAACAGAGAGGATACTTTCTGCTGGGCTAGTCCCTTTTATTCAGATTGTGGATCTGAAGACAAAGCGATCTGAATCAGACGCATTCAGTCACGTTGAAGGTTCCATTAAGATTAAAAATGAAGCAGGTACGATCTCGCATGACCTGTTTTACCTGATACGTGATATATTTGCTCAAAACAAGCCGACCAGGATTGAGGTATCTGGGGAGGAAGATCTCGCAGTATTACCAATAATTTATTATTCAGATGATAATACGGTGGTTGCCTATGGCGTACCAGATGTCGGAATGGCATGCCTTAGGGTTGACAGTCATCTTAAATTGATTGTAAATAACATGCTTGAGAGGATGGAAATAGAATGCCAGAATTAAAAATTGAAAGTGTCAAGGAAAACTCCCTATTGAAGAGGAAAGAAGTCAGATACAGAGTAACCTTCAGTAAGGAAACTACGCCTAACAGGATAAAGATAAAGGAGATCATCGCAAAGAACTTTTCAGCTAATCCAGAACTGGTTATTGTGGATAGAAATATTCAGGAAACTGGCAAACACGAAGTTATTGGATATTCCAAGATATATGCTGATAAAAAGAGTGCAATGCTCTACGAGCCTGATTATGAATTGTTTAGAAACGGTCTGAAAGAAAAGAAGGCGGAGGGACAGTAGATGATGAAAAGAGAGCTCTATGTCGTTGAAAATGATAAACTTGTAAGGACAAGAAGGTTCTGCCCGAGATGTGGCCCAGGTGTGTTTTTAGCTGAACACGAGGACCGGTTTACATGTGGCAAGTGCCACTACTCAGAAACCAAGAAAGTTCCAACAAAAAACACATCATCTGCCTCTCCAAAACCAACTCAGAAGAGCAAAGCATAATATCTGCACAAGATTACCTTTTTAATGCAGCGAATAGGATCGGCAATTCTTCCGCTTCATTACGGTCATCCCCCGGAAAAGCTCTTCAGGAGAATGATCCGGCTTTCAGGTATACTTTCTTCACTGATTGTAGAAAAATTCGGAACGGATCAATTGCTTGCAAAGCTTTCAGATCCATTCTGGTTCCATTCTTTCTCGCTTGCTATCGGCTTTGACTGGAACTCGAGCGGGACAACGACAGCTACTATGGCCGCGCTGAAAGAGTACAGCAACCGTAATGACTCTTCTTTTAAGATACTGGGCGGAAAGGGTGAAAAGATGTCATCCATTCGCCCTGAGGCAACTGAATACATTGCTTCAGGTTTTATCAATGAGTCCAAAATATATAATGTACTGGATAAGGCAAAAACCATTGCAAGGGTTGACCAGAACCTTCTTCAGGACAGCTATGATCTGTACATGCATTTTATCGTCTTGAATGAAAAATCAGGATGGGCAATAATCCAACAGGGCATGAATCAGGTGACTAGGCTGGCAAGAAGATACCACTGGCTCCACAAAACAGCAGTCAACATGATTGATGACGGGCGGGCAGGCATTTCGGCAGTAAAGCGGGAAGAAAGTGTTCTTGATTTATCCACTCGCCTAAGCGATGAGAACAGGAGAGACATGCTAGATTTAGTCAGGGATGATCCCATTAGATACAGGCATCTTTTTGGAAACAGGAAACAAAAGACCCTGTATCCAGAGAACGAGAAGGTGCTGGATCTTAATCTTCGCGTTGACTGGAACAAGTTGCGTGAAATTTACGAATACTCACCTTCCGACTTTGGTGAATTGTTCATGATGCATGGGGTAGGCAGTTCAACAATCAGGGCAATCTCATATCTAGCTGAGATAGTATTTGGTTCTGAACCATCCTTCAAAGATCCTCTAAAATTTGCATTTGCCCTTGGTGGAAAAGACGGCATACCTAAGCCCGTTAACTATGATGATTATGATAGGTGCATTGCTTTCTATTCAGATGTCCTTTCCGACTTTAGGTTGGGCAGGGAGGAAACCATGATCATGGCAAAGAATCTTGCGAGGGCGGGATTTCGTCTGTCTTCGCAATAATGCGGGAAAACCTGATTCTTAGATATTTTATAGCGGCAGGTCTTGGCTCAATAAATTTCATCCCATATAACGAAAAAGGTATTATCAAGAAATAGCTACATGTAAATATGCCGTTCTTAAGTTATTTTATCACACCAAAAGGTCTCAAGGAATACAATCCGGAAGAGTTCGCAAAGAAGATCGGCGAGCCAGGTTCAAAAGTCATAGATGTTCGGACCGCGATGGAGTATAATCATGGTCACATCAAATCTGCCACACACGTTCCGCTGGGCACGATAAAACATGAACTGTCATCAATGAATAAGACGGACAGGCTCTTTCTGGTATGCGCAACTGGTCATAGAAGCAGGGCCGCTGCCACGATCCTCATTAAGAATGGCTTCAATGACGTCGCACATTTGAGCGGTGGAATGACAGCCTGGAAAAAATTTTCAGGGCCTAAGGAATGATTCTGGCTGCAAAACCCAGATTAAGCATAAGAGAATTCTGCCCTTATAAATCCTGCATCTTCCACAATAGTGACCGGAATACCAATTTTATTTGAAATTTTTTCAAAATCCGCTTTATTGAGCAGGTGGGACCTGACAAATTTTCTGTTAATGCTTCCATTATCTGTGATCTCATATATCAGAAGGGACCCACCAGGATTGAGCCGCTTCAGTGACATCCTCCCACCCCTAAAGGAGTGGGCTTCCCGTTTCAGCGACCGGAGTTACCATTGCTGGCAGAGCTCCAATCTCCACGGGCGTGAATTCGGGAGTGCCCCTCCCTATCTTTACCAGTCCCATATTGCGGATGTTTATTGCTGCATTGAGATCCCTGTCCATGGTTAGGCCGCAGGTATCGCAATGATATATGCGGTCTGACAGTTTCAGATCATGTTTAATGTTACCGCATTTTGAGCATTTCTGTGACGTGTGCATCGGATTTATCGGTACAACAACAGCACCGGCACTTTCAGCCTTGTACGTTGTATATTGGATGATCCTGTTCCATGATGCATCCCCTATGCTCTTTGCAAGATGGCGGTTCTTCACCATACCTGCTATATTTAGATCCTCGAGCGCAATCAGATCATGATTTTCCACAAGGTTCCTGGAAAGTTTGTGCGAGAAATCATCCCTCTGCCTCTCTATCTTCCTGTGAACCTTTGCAACCCTTGTTTTTGCTTTTCTTCTTTTTCCAGATCCTTTCATCTTTCCTGAAAGCTGTCTCTCTGCCTTTGCGAGTTTCTTCTCCGATTTCATGAGGAAATGAGGATGCTCCATCTGCATCCCGTCGCTCGTTGTGATCAGTGCCTTGAGGCCAAGATCGATGCCGACGGGGTTCGTGAACCCGGAGGAATTGGCATGAGGCTGTTCATTTCCCTGATCTCCCCACGAATCATGTTCACTCCCTTTTTTATGGTCACAGATAATGGTTATGAACCAGTCACCCACGGAATCACGCTTTATTGATATCGTTCTGATATCACCCGTGACGGATCGGTGCATGAAGACCCTCAATTCACCGATCCTTGATAGCCACACATGACCGTTATCCAGTAGCCTGAATCCCGATTGCGTGTATGTGATGGAATTGTACCTGTCCGTGGACTTGAATCTTGGAAATCCCGCACTTGCCTTTTTACCCTGTTTCTTTTCCCTCACCCTTCTGAAGAAGTTATCATATGCCTTATCGAGTCTGTGTGCAACATCCTGTACGACAAGCGAGTGGATGCTTCGGTATTCCGGGAATCTTTCCTTTATTGCAGGTATTTCGTCCTGCTGTGACCTGTAGTTCACCTTCCTTCCGGATCTGTAGGCATATTTCCTCTGCTCAAGCATTGCATTGTACAGTTCACGGCACATATTCAGGGTGGAGTTCAGCATATCGATCTGCCTGTTGGAGGGATATATCCTGAACCTGTATGCCCGCATCATACTGACTTCTGTTCCTCCACGTATCTCTCTATTGTTTCGGATGACACATGTCCATGCGTGGAGACAAAATAGCTCCGTGTCCACAGTGTGGGCAATCTGCTTCTGAGGGTGGGGAATTCGTTCCTCAGCATCCTGGAACTCCTGCCCTTTATCCTTGCAATAATGTTGTTTGGTGCTACTGTCGGATCAGCTTTTATGAACAGGTGAACATGATCTGGCATGGTTTCGAGTGCAATGATCTCCCAGTTGTTCTCCCTTACGGTATCCCTGATTATCTCCTGCAGCCGGGCTTCAACATCGGCGATGATTACCTTTCTCCTGTACTTAGGGCACCAGACAAAATGGTAGTTCATGAAATGAACTGATGTACTGGAACTGGCATAACCCTTTGGCATGCTAATAGATGCATTAGATGTATATATGAAAATCGGTTTGCTTTCATCCCACCCCTAAAGGGTGTGGGATTTCTCGCTCACAAATGTTAAAAAAGCAATGGCCTCATCTTTGTTCTTCCAGTGATGGAAAGAAAGCGTTGATATTATGACGTCAAATGTTTGATAACCGGGAATATCCCTGCTGCTGCCTAACTCGAATCTAAGGCTTTTCGAAAGCCCGAGCTTTTTGCTATGCTTATCTGTAAGCTTGACCATAAATGGAGATGGATCAATCCCTAATGCATTAACTTCCGGTTCCATCTCCAGAATCTTGCTGAGAATGTATCCTCTTCCAGATCCGACATCCATTATCGATTGAAAAGAGTGTTTGCCAAGATCAGAAATTACAAACTTGTAAAAGTTCCTAATGGTCCTGCTCGCCTTGGTAAAATTATATACCATGCTGCCAAAATAGCCAAACTTCTCTTCACCATCGAGATAAAGATCACCTTTTACTGAGTTTTCTGAATACATATGAATAACCAAAATGTTTTATAAGAATTCGTAAACTATAAAAATTAATCGCTCAGAATATTTTCTGAGCTTCGTGAACTTCGAATTTTGTTGGAGGGTTTACCTGCTTTACTAGGCCAAGAAGTGCATCCCTGCTCGGTGCTTCCCAATTGCATATTGCCCTGTTCTTGTCTCCGAGAACCTGTACTGAAAGCAGCTTGAATCCCTGAGGAAGCTTGCTGTTCTTCTGCATGTCTATAATACTACCAACAACCTTGAAGGCTGCGTCCTTGTTCTTCTCTTTCCACTCATGTTCAACTATTAGGTTTGCCATTTTTACACCTTAATATAGATATGCAAGCCCCTAATATACCATTATAGCCGTCCCAGAACGGTATCTATCTAAGAATGGTGAGCCAAGATCTCACTGGATTCTGCAGTTGAAAAAGCTTTGCAAGCATTCTGGGCTCAATGTTTTTCGATTTACGTTTGCGAATCTTTTCTAATGTGAATGAAGTGGATCTTGCAAAACAGGAATTTTGCCTTCTATTGGTGCGAAAAAATTGTCTAGCTATCTATTTGATAAATATGAGTACAAGCTCTATGGCGTTTCTTCCAATTTACATACGGGACCCTGCCGGGAAAGGTTTAACTACAATAAGTAGAATATTTCTTTCCTACAGGCTTAATGCGTAAAAGCCTCAATTCTGGTTGATATTAATGGCAGCTCTCTCATTCTAAGAAATCAGTCGATTTATCTTTTCCTGAATCGACAGGCAACACTTTATATATTCTCTTGACCTAATAAAAGGATTCAGCCAGATGGAACAAACCGAGGAAAAGTTGTTTAGAGTAGAGAAGGAGTTACCTTTTCTCGATCCCCTTATTTCAGAGTGGTTCA